>CALQQQ010000077.1 GCA_943332745.1 Opitutus sp. GAS368
GTCAACCGCGGCGGCGACGGCTGGCTCCTGGGCGACGCCCAGCTCGGCGAGCAGGTCCGCCAGCGTCCGGGCGGCGGTCTCCTTGAGCTCATCGTTGATGGTCACGCGCATGTGGGAGCGACCCTGTCCCGCGGGGGGCGGGCTGGCAAGCGGAGGTTTGGGGTTGCGGGAACGGGCGGGCGGGCTTGGCTGAAACCCATGAAGACCCTGCGCCTGCCCCTGCTGTCCGTCTTGGCCGTCATGGCCGTCATGGCCGCCCTCACCCTTTCCTCCTGCAATAACAAAGAACAAATGAAAGAATCCCCTGCCGCCGGCACCCCTCGTGCCATCATCCACACCAACTACGGCGACATGACCGTCGAGTTCTGGCCCGACGTCGCCCCGCGCACCGTAGACAACTTCCTGAAACTCTCCCGCGAGAAGTTCTATGATGGCTCCGCCTTCCACCGCGTGATCAAAGGCTTCATGATTCAGGGCGGCTGCCCGAACTCCAAGGTCGGCGCCCGCGGCGCCCCCGGCACCGGCGGCCCCGGCTACATGGTCAAGGCCGAGTTCAACAACCGTCCGCACGTGAAAGGCGTGCTTTCCATGGCCCGTTCGAGTGACCCAGATAGCGCCGGCAGCCAGTTCTTCGTCTGCCACGGCGACGCCTCCTTCCTTAATAATAAATATACGGCCTTCGGTAAGCTGGTTTCCGGCGAGGAAGTCCTCAATAAAATCGCCAATATCCGCTGCGTCGGCATGGAGGGCTCGACCCCCACCGAACGCGTGGAAATCAGTAGCGTGGAGATCGTCGAAGCCAAGTAAGGGTTCCGCCTTTACAGCCCCGCTCCTCAGCCTAACCTAACGCTTCCCCATGAAAACCCTCAGCACCCTCGCAGTCCTCTCCCTCACCGCGGCCGCTCAGGCCCTGACCATCGACCTCCAGATTGGCACTGGTAAACCCAGCACCCCGCTCGCCGGCGGAGCCAGCGCCGACAACACTTCCATCATCGGCGTCGGCATCGGCACCCATCTTAGCGAAACCTCCCACCTCGGCCTCAACCTCAGCACGCGTGACATCGTCACCGCCGACCCGGTCAACGCCAAGGCCCGCACCGCCATCATCGAATACACCTACGAGCTTAACCCGACCGGTGGTATCCACCCCTTCATCGGCGCTGGCATCGGCTACGCTTGGCTCAAGAATACCGATAAGTCTACTGCCCTCGCCTCCGACATCTTCGCCGGCCTGCGCTTCACGATCACCGAGTCGGTCGACCTGACCCTCACGGCCCGCGCCCACCAGCTGTACAACGTGGACTTCAGTCAGGTCCAAGGTGAAAACAATCGCCAGGTGAACAGCTTCGAAGCCGTCGCCGGTCTGCGGTTTAAGTTCTAAGCGGCCAAACCGCCCAAACAAAAGCCGCCCAACTGGGCGGCTTTTTTGTTGGGCCAGTGCTCGACTCGCCTCAAGGGGCAAGCAGGCCTTGGTCCTTCATCCAGGCACCAAGAAGGTCGGTCCACTTCTTCGCCGCCTCGCAGCGTTCAGAGGCGCCCCAGCCGTGACCGCCCTTGGCCCAGACATGAACTTCCGCGGAACCGCCCATCGACTTGAGGACCTTGGCCAAGGCCATCGAACCTTCGGCGGGGTAACCATCGTCGGCGCTGTGCGCGAAGAAGACCGGCACGGGCTTCGTGCCCTTGGGCGGTACGACGCCGTCCGGGCCTTCTCGGAGCACGCTGTCGGGCTTGTCCTTCTCAAAGAGATAGGCCGGATAGACGAGGACGGCGAAATCTGGGCGGGCCGTGCCGGCTTCAGCCGGCGAGTAAGCAACGCGGGCGGCGAGGTTCCCGCCAGCGGAGAAACCGAGGATGCCGACCTTGGCCGGGTCCGCGTTCCATTCCTTGGCGCGCTCGCGCACGATCTGAATCATGCGACGGGCGTCCATCACTGGGACGGTCCAAGGCTTAACGTTATCGCGGCGCGGCACGCGATAGCGGAGCACCACGGCGGCGCTGCCAAACGCGTTGAGACGACGAGCGACTTCGGCGCCTTCATGTTCTTCCGCGAGGATACCGTAACCGCCTCCAGGGCAGACGATAACGATCGGAGCGCCGGGCTTGGCAGCAGGATAGACCACAAACTCGGGGATCATCACGTCGGTGCGGTGACCGTTCTTGTTGATAATGCCTTTCGGGTCCTGGCCGGGTTTAGCCTTCAGCGTTTCGGCGGGCGGCGCACCCTCCCAGACTGGAGCAGGCGGGAGCGAAGCGGCACCGAGGGATAATCCAAGCAGACTGAGGAGGAGCGTGGTCTTCATAGGAAAGTTCAGAGCGGGGCGAGCAGCTTCTGGTCGACGAGCCACGCGCGGAGGGTTTCGGTCCAAACCTTCGCGGCTTCGCAACGGTCGGTCGCACCCCAGCCGTGACCGCCCTTGGCCCAGACGTGGACTTCGGTGGAGCCTCCGAGGGACTTGAGTTTAGCGGCGAGCGCCATCGAGCCTTCGGCCGGAATGCGGTCGTCGGCGCTATGGGCGAAGAAGGCTGGCACGGGCTTCGGGCCCTTCGGAGGAACCACGCCCTCCGGTCCGTCGCGCAGGACGCTGTCGGGCTGATCTTTTTCGAAAAGGTAGGCGGGGTAGATCATCACCGCAAAATCCGGGCGCGGCACGGCGACATCGGAAGGCGAGTAAGCAACGCGGGCGGCGAGGTTGCCGCCGGCAGAGAAACCCAGGATGCCAACCTTGGCCGGATCCGCGTTCCATTCCTTGGCACGCTCGCGCACGATCTGAATTGTGCGATGGGCGTCCATCACCGGGACGGTCCATGGCTTATCCTTGTCACGACGCGGCACGCGATAACGTAGCACCACTGCGGCGCTGCCAAACGCGTTGAGGCGGCGGGCCACTTCGGCGCCTTCATGTTCTTCCGCGAGGATGCCGTAACCGCCGCCTGGACAGACAATGACGATCGGGGCGCCGGGCTTAGCGGCGGGATAGACCACGAACTCGGGAATGAACACATCACCGCGGTGCGTCTGCTTGTTGAGCGTCCCGCGCGGATCCTGGCCTGGCTTGAGCGTGAGCGTCTCGGCCGGCGGGGCGCCCTCCCAGACGGGGAGAGGAGCGAGAGGGGCGGCGGTGCATCCAGCTAACGCCAGGAGCACGGGTGTCAGGAGACGGGTCTTCATAGGTAAGGTCATTCGTGTCGGAGGGCTTCGATCGGGTCGAGCTTGGCGGCGCGGAGCGCCGGGTAGACGCCGGCCACGAGGCCGACAATCACGGAGAAAGCGAGGCCTTGGGCCATGATCACCCAGTCGAGGGTAGCGACCGCCCCCGTGGGCAAGGCCTGGGTCAGGATGTAGTTCATCAGTGCGACGATTCCTATCGAAACCACCAGCCCGATGAGTCCACCGACGACCGAGATCACCGCGGCTTCAGAGAGGAACTGCAGGAACAGGTCCGAGCCGCGCGCCCCGACAGCCTTGCGGACGCCGATCTCGCGGATGCGCTCATTGATCGAGGCGAGCATCACGTTCATGATGCCGATGCCGCCCACGAAAAGGGAGATGCCGGCCACGCCGCCGAGCGAGAGTTTGAAGGCCGCCTCCGTCTTACGGAAATCCTCGAGCGTCTGCTCGTTGGTCGTGATGGCGAAGTCGCGCAGACCCTTATGGCCAGCCAGCATCGTGCGCTCGGTCTGCTCGACCGCGTCGCGCAGTAGCTCGGCGTCGCCGATGCGCAGGCCAAGTCCGCTCAGACGGTCATTGCCGATGAACTTCGCCTGAGCCGTCGAGACGGGGATGAGCGCCCCGCTGTTGCGCCAGCGCCAGGCGCCACCTCCGCCGCGGGAATTGGCGGAGCGGATTTGCATGCCGGTGCCCTCGATGTTATTCAGCACGCCGATGACCGTGAAGCGACGACCGCGAATCTTGATGACCTTGCCCACCGGGTCGACATTGGCCCCGAATAGCTCCGGTACGACAGCCGAACCGAGGACGATGACGTCGTTCATGTTCAGCACATCGAGGTCACTGACGAAGCGGCCGAAGCCTGGCTCAATCCAGCGCTTGGCGACTGGCAGGTAGTCAGCCGTGACGCCAGTGACGTAGGTACTTGTCTCGCGGCCCTCGACGATCAAGCGCTCGAACCCGACGCGGGCTTCGGGCGAGATGTTATCGACGAGGGGGACGGTCTTACGGATGCGATTGACGTCGCGCATCGTGATGCCTTCCGAAAGCTCAGCCAGGTGCTCCTGCTCTTTCGGGAGCTGCTCGCGGGTGACCGTAATCTTCTCGATGCCGCCCATAGCATCGACGAACTGGCGGAAGTTGCCAACCATACCCTGCACCACCGTGACCATGGCGACGAGCGAAGCCACGCCTAGGATGATGCCCGACATCGAGAGGAGCGAGCGGACTTTGTTGGCCTGGAGTTCGCGGAGGCCGTTGATGACGGCGGGACGAATGCGGTCGAAGAGCTTCATTGAATGCGGTCCTCTTGGACGCGGCCTTCACGCATCGAAATCACGCGGTGGGCCTTCTCGGCGACGGAAAGATCGTGCGTGACGAGCACCACGGTGATACCTTCCTTGATCAGTGAGCCCAGCAGTTCGAGGATACGGTCGATATTCTTCACGTCGAGATTGCCGGTCGGCTCGTCGGCGAAGATGATCGAAGGCGAGCCCACGATGGCTCGCGCGATGGCAACGCGCTGGCGTTCGCCGCCAGAGAGCTGGCTCGGGCGGTGATCGAGGCGATGCGACATCCCGACGCGTGCGAGCGCGACGGCCGCGGCGGCCGCGTTGGTAACGGGGTCCGAGTTCTCGCGATACAGCAACGGCAAGGCCACGTTCTCGAGGACCGTGAGGCGAGGCAGCAGGTTAAAGGACTGGAAGACGAAACCAACGCGATTAGAGCGATACCAAGCGCGCGAGTCCGGGTCGAGCTTGGCGACTTCCTGGCCATCGAAGACGATGCTGCCTTCGCTCGGCGTGTCCATGAAGCCGAGGATGTGCATGAGCGTCGACTTGCCGGAGCCGGACGGCCCGAGGATGGCGACAAACTCGCCCTTCTGGAAGTCGAGGTCGACGCCCGCGAGAGCATGGACGGTCTCGTCACCCATGACGTAGGCCTTACGCAGGCCGCGAATGGCGATGAGTGCAGGCATCTCAGCGGACCGGCGCGGGGCGCACGAGGCTGACGACATCGCCCGCCGCGACACCTTCCTTAATCTGGGACCAACCGGCGTCGCTGAGACCCAGCTTGACCTTGCGGGCGTCCCATTCGCCTTCGGCGTTACGCACGTAAACGAGGCGATCGGCGCCATCGATGAAGACGGCCGACACCGGCACGGCGACCTGACCTTTAACGCTGTCGACGGTCACGGTGACGTTGGCGCTGATGCCCGGGCGAACGCCGTCGCCGGAGGCGAAGGAGACTTGGGTCGGGAAGACGCGTAGATCAGGCACCTTGAGGTCGGCCGTGCCGAACGGGGTCATGAAGTTAATCTTGCCGGGCTTACGCAGGCTAGGGATGGAGTCGAAGGTCACCAGTGCGTCTTTCCCGATTTCGACGCGCGTGGCGGCGAATTCGTTAAGGTTGACGTCCACGCGCAAGATCGACGTGTCGGACACCGTCATGATGAGCGTTCCGCTGTTGATCGACTGCGCTCCGATGACGATCTGGCCTTCAAGGATAGTGCAGTCGGAAACCTGTCCGTCGTGCGGGGCTCGGATGACCGTCTTGCGGACGTTCTCGGAAGCCTTATCGAGCCGGGACTGGGCAATCTCGCTCTGCAACTTCGCGACCTCGTAGGCGGTCTTGGCGTCGAGCATCTCGCGCTCGGAGACGAAGCCCTTGGCACGGAGCGCCTCGGAGCGCCGCAGATCGCGGGTGACCTTCTCCAGGGTGAATTTCTGCAGCTGTAAGGTACGACCAGCCTCATCCGCATCGGCCTTGGCGAGTACCGGGTCGAGTTCGGCGAGGACCTGCTCCTTCTTCACCATGTCGCCGGTCTGCACGTAGAGCTTCTGGAGCTTACCGCTGACTTCAGCCCGGATATTACTGTAAATCACAGCACGGACGAAGCCCGCGGCTTCCACTGTCTCGAGGATGTCGCGCTTCTCGGCCTTGGCCTCGAAGGCGGGCGCGAGCGACTGACGGCTCGGATTCTTCTTCTTAGGCCAGAATGCGAAGGTGAGCCCGCCGACGACGGCAAGGAGGAGGAATGGCTTGAGAAACTTCATGGA
>CALQQQ010000078.1 GCA_943332745.1 Opitutus sp. GAS368
ATCCTCCAAGGCAAGGACCCCAAGCATAAGGTCGGGGTTCATTATATCGTAACTGACGAGCCTAAGCCCCGGGTCATCCGCATGGTCCCGGAGCATCTGTCGGCTTATCATGCCGGCAAAAGCGCTTGGGGAAAAACCAACGGTCTTAATCAGCATTCTATCGGCATCGAAATCATTAATTACGACGGTAACGTCTACCCGTATTCGGACGCTCAAGCCGCGATTATTTTCGCGCTCTGCGATGAGATTATTCGTCGTCACGACATCAAGCCGTGGAACGTACTCGCGCATTCTGATATCGCGGTCGGTCGTAAGGTCGACCCTGGTTCGAAGTTTCCTTGGGCCCAGCTCGCCTCGCTCGGGATTGGCGCCTGGCCGCTGCCCAATGAGGTCGCCGATAATCTTAAGAAGAAACGTAATCTCTCGCCTGGTCACGTGCGCGGATTGTTGTCGGCTTACGGTTACGCCCTCGAGCCCAGCGATGTTGGACTCAAGCTTGGGGTTGAAGCGTTTCAACGTCACTTCCGTCCTTCTAAAGTCGACGGCGTGATAGATAACGAATCCGTCGCGATTCTCGAAGCCCTCCTCCGTCGCTACCAGCCTAAGGCTTACCGCGAATCGCGGTTCAAGTCTTGAGTTGCACGCCGAAGATCCGGAGCACCTTGTTGGCGTAGCCGCGCAATAAGTCGCGTTCTGGGTAGCCGAGTTTATCCAGATAGATGGCGTAGAATGTCATCCCCGCGATACCTGCCACGCTCATGGAAATGATGAGGTTGAGCTTCTCGTGTAAATGGCCGGTAAGGACGTTGTGCAGGAAGGTGTAGCCTTGGAATGAGATTAAAGTCAAAACGAGCGAGCCGACTAAGACTTGGATCGCAGGCTTCATCAGGCTTTCGGTCAGGAACTCCGGCGCATGCTTTTTGAGGTAATGTCGGAGGACAAGGTACTGCCAGATGGTCGAGATGGCGTTGGCCAAGGCGAGACCTTCGACACCCTTTCCCATCCAGACGGCAATCACTGAGCCCACGGCATTGACGATCAGCGCATGGATGGCGGCGATGAACGTGACCTTAGTCTGGCCGGCGACGTTGAGTGCCCGCGTGACGATTGAGATCATCGCGTAGAACGGCATGGCGATCGCGAACAGGACCAGAAGGTTACTCGTCTCTAGGCAATTACCTGCGTTGAATTTCCCGTATTGGAACAGGAGCTGTACGATGGGTACGGCTAAGGCTACCAGTCCGAACGCGGCCCCGACGTTGATCGCCAGGACGAGGCGCATGCCACGGCCATAGTTGCGGGCAAGCGCTGGGACATCCCGGCTGGCGAAGGCGGTGGCGAGTGCCGGGAAGATAACGACGGCGATCGAGGCTGAGAATAATCCGATGGGCAATTCGACGATGCGGTTGGCGACGTAGTAATACATCAGGCCGGCGTCGCTGACGTTGTAAGCCATGGCTCGGGAGATCAGGACGTTCACCTGCTGTACGCCGGCGCCGAGCGCGGCCGGAAGAAACGCGATGCTCAGGGTCTTCCAGGCGGCTGCGTCGACGTTGGACAGACGCGGATGCCAACCTTCCTGACGCAGGCCCCAGAGCGGGATCATTAATTGGCAGGCGCCACCGACCAGCGCACCGGCGCAAAGCCAGACGGCCTTACCCATGTCGGTGCTGGCCAGGTTTTGACCGAAGACGCCCAGGCCGATAATCATGCAGAGGTTGAGCACGCCCGAGGCTATCTCCGCCAAGCCGAATCGACCGCTGAGGTTCACCGCCGATGTAAATAGCGCCGCGACGCAAATGAGCGGCATGTAGGGCAAGCAGATGGCTGTGAGAATCGCCGCCGCTGAGTTGGTCGGCCAAAGTACCGCCCAAAGCAGCGCGGAGCCGATACCGATCATCGTCAGCCCGAGCATCCACGGGAAGACTTTCTGCAGGACGAAGTTGAGGAAACCGAACGAGGGCAGTTTGCCGTCCTTGACGGACTTATTCGCGAGCACGGGCACGATAGCCGCGGTCAGCGCGCCTTCACCCAGCAGCCGGCGGAAAAGGTTCGGAATCTGGAAAGCTAAGATAAACGCCGACCCGATGGCGGAGGCGCCGAAAATGGCGGCGGTCAGCTGATCGCGAAACAGGCCGAGGACACGCGAGACCATCGTCCAGGAGGCGGTCTTCGCCATAGCCTGGTACTGGCGCGTCTGCTCGGTCATGACCTCAGGGCTGGATGGCGCGCATGCCTTCTTCGAGCACGGCGCGGAGAGCTGGCACGAGGTCGGTCCGCGGCACCTCGGCTTCCGATCGATCCGCCAAGCTGCGGACCTTGGCCACGCCCTTGGCGACTTCCGTGCCACCGTAGATGAGCGCATACTTCGATCCTGCGACTTCGGCCGACTGGATGAGCTTGGGGAACTTGCCGTCCTTGAGATTGTACTCCACGCGGAAACCGGCGCGGCGGAGATTCGCGATGTCTTCGAGCGCGGCGTTGCGGGCATCGTCACCGAGGATCATCACGTAGAAGTCAGGACCGTCGGCGTAAGCCGGGATAAGTTTCTTGAGTTCCAGGAGGTCGCGTAAGGTGACGTCGCCCATGCCGAAACCGACCGCCGGCAGATCCGGACCGCCGAGCTTCTTGACCAAGGCGTCATAGCGACCGCCACCGGCAAGCGCGCGGGCTTCGCCACCGGTCTCGAAGGCTTCGAAGACGAAGCCGGTATAGTAAGCGAGCCCACGGACGATGGTGAGGTCGATGGCGACGCATTCGCCAAAGCCCATGGTGGTGAGTGTGCCCAGAAGATGTTTCCACTCGGCGAGGCGTTCGGTCATCGAAGCGTCGCCGGTGGCGAGCTTCTCCAAGTCGGCCAAGGACTTCGTGTTAGCGAAAGCGCGGGCAGCTTCGAGGGTCTTGACCGGATCGACCGTCGTCCCGGCGAGCGCCGCGGTCATGGCATCGAGCAGGTCCTTGGGGGCGCCGCGTTCCAGCTTGTCGACCACGCCGAGCACGGCTCCGGCTTGGGCTTCGGGCACGCCGAGGCTGCCGAGGTAGCGGAACCAGAGTGTGCGGTCGGAGACGCGGATGCGGAAATCTTGCTGCGTCAGGCCGAAGCCGAGCAGGCAATCGGCACAGAGCGCGATGATCTCGGCATCGGCCGCAGGGCCAGCTTCGCCAAGCAAGTCGGCGTTAAGTTGATAGAATGCACGGAGACGGCCCTTCTGCGGCTTCTCATAGCGGTAGTTCTCCCCAATCGCGAACCAGCGAATGGGCTTGGGCATGCCGTTGGCCTTGGCTCCGACCATCCGGGCTAGCGACGGTGTCATCTCGGGACGAAGGCTGACCTTACGGCCACCCTTGTCTTCGAAATTGAAGAGCTGGCGGACGATCTCTTCGCCGGATTTCTCGGTGAAGAGTTCAAGCGGCTCGAGGACGGGCGACTCCCATTCACGAAAGCCATAGCGACGGCAGGCGCCGCGCCAGACGTCCATGACGTGGCCGAGGACGGCACGGTCTTCAGGATAGAACTCCCGGAAACCGGGGAGCGTTCGAATATCGGACATCGCGAAGCGGAATTACTGAGCGGGCTTCTCGACGTCGTAGGACTTCAGCTTGGCCTTCAGTTCCTTGCCGGCCTTGAACTTGATCACCGCGCGCTTCGGGATGACGACATCCGTCTCGGGGCGATTCGGGTTACGTCCGATGCGGCTCTTGCGAACCTGCACCTGGAACACGCCGAAGTTGCGGAGCTCGACGTCGCGTCCAGCCAGCAGCGCTTCGCTGATGGCATCGAGGGTCATCTGGACCGAGTCGCGGATGTGCTTCTGAGGGTAACCCTTGTCCGTGAAAATCTTGAGGACGATGTCGCGCTTGGTAAGGTTGTTGGACATGGCGTTGCGTAAGTGTTGATAGACAAAGGCATGGGAAAGCGGTCGTGGCAATACCACACCCGAAAAACCTTACTCGAGGTTCTGGACCTGCTCCCGGATGCGTTCGATCTCGGTTTTCGCCTCCAAAACCAGCTTGGTCGTGGCGATTTCTGAGGCCTTGCTGCCGATGGTGTTAACTTCGCGAAGAAGTTCCTGAATCAGGAAATCGAGCTTTCGTCCGCTATTAGGCTGTTGGAGCTCTGCTGAAAATTGAGCGAGGTGGCTTTTAAGGCGGACGACTTCTTCAGTGATGTCCGCACGGTCGGCGAAGAGCGCGAGCTCCTTGAGTACCCTCTCGTCAGTGACGTCAAGGTTCAGTCCGGCATCCTTGAGCCGCTTGAGCATCGCGTCGCGGTGGCGAATCGGAGCGGACTTCTCGGCCTCCTCCATGCCCGCGATCATCGCGGTCATCTTGACGAGGCGGTCGTTAAGGTCTTTGGCCAAGGCGGCGCCTTCGGCCTGGCGCATGACAACGAGATTCCCGAGGGCTACTTCAAAAGCGGAACGGACAATCGCTTCCGCGTCAGCAAAATCGGGCAACACAACGGACGGGCGGCGGCTGCTCTCGGCGAGGCGAAGCAACAGCTCGGCGTCGGCATTCAACTTCAGGCCGCAGTGCTGGGCAATCTTGCCGAGCTCATCGAGGCTGTTGGCGACCGCTTCATGATCCCATTGGCGTTGGGTCGCCGAGGCGGCGGCCTGCGTGACGCGGGCGGTGACTTTGCCTCGCTGCAGGCGGGCGCGAATCCAGCCGGAGGCGGCGGATTCAAGCGCTGGCCATGCCTCCGGACCGAAGACGGAGACCTGCAGGTTCTTCTGGTTGACCGTGGCAATCTCGACCGAAAGGCGGGCGCCCGGGAAATCGATCTCCGCGCGGCCGAAGCCCGTCATCGAGGAAGCGGCCATGTTCAGAGCTTGATTTCGGTGCCCATGGCGCGAGCAGCGCTCCAAACGTCCTTATCGCCCCGCCCGGAAAGATTAATAATCACGACCTGTTCCTTGGGCAGGGATGCCGCGAGCTTCACGCCATGCGCGACGGCGTGGCTGGACTCTAGTGCCGGGATGATGCCCTCGGTGCGGGAAAGAAGCTGGAAGGCCTCGAGGCATTCGCTGTCGGTCGCGTGAGCGTAGTCGACGCGTTGCTTCTCTCGGTAATAGGCATGCTCCGGACCCACGGCAGCATAATCCAGTCCAGCGGAAACGGAATGCGTTCCTTCGATCTGCCCTTCTCCATCCATTAAGATGTTCGTCATGCAACCCTGCAACACGCCGAGACGACCACCCGCGAAACGCGCGGCGTGCTCGCCTTTGGTGATGCCCCGGCCACCAGCTTCGACGCCGATGAGGCGGACGCTAGGTTCGTCCAAGAACTCGAAGAAAGCACCGATGGCATTGGAGCCGCCGCCGACACACGCCACGATATAATCTGGGAGCCTACCTTCGGCTCGAAGAATCTGCTGTTTGGATTCGATGGAGATGATGCGATGGAAATCGCGGACCATCATCGGATACGGGTGCGAGCCATAGGCCGTGCCCAGGATGTAATGCGTCTCGCGGACGTTGGTGACCCAGTCGCGCATGGCCTCATTGACGGCCTCCTTGAGCGTGCGCTGGCCGGCTTCCACGCCGCGCACTTCGGCACCCATGAGGCGCATGCGGTAGACGTTGAGCGCCTGGCGCTCCATGTCCGTCGCTCCCATGTAGATGACGCACTTCAGGCCGAAACGGGCGCAGACGGCGGCGGTCGCCGTGCCATGCTGGCCGGCGCCGGTCTCAGCGATGATGCGCTTCTTGCCCATGCGGATGGCGAGCAAAGCCTGGCCGATGACGTTATTGATCTTATGAGCTCCGGTGTGGAGCATGTCCTCGCGCTTGAGGTAGATACGAGCACCGCTGGCGTGCTTGGTCAGAGACTCGGCAAAGTATAGGCCGGTCGGACGACCCGCATAGTCGCGGAGCATATCCGCGAAGGCCTGCTGGTAGGCGGGATCACGGCGGGCGTCGTCGTAGGCCTTGGTCAGGTCCAGCAGCGGGGTCATCAGCGTCTCCGGGACGTAGAGACCGCCGAAACGGCCGAAGCGGCCCCGGGCGTCGGGCACTTGGAAGCGCGGTTCGTTGGTCGGGATGAGGCTGGAGGCCGACATGGTAGAGGGAG
>CALQQQ010000079.1 GCA_943332745.1 Opitutus sp. GAS368
GCCAAGGCCATCTGGGAGAACGCTATCTCCGGTAAAGCTGCCACGCTCGAGGAAGCCGAAAAATTCACGACCTTCATCATGCTGCACGTCGGCCGCCTCAACCACGCCAAGGGCTGGGCCACCCAGCTCCACCTCGGCGCCGTCCGCGACCCGAACCTTGGTCTGCTCAAGCGCCTCGGCTCCGACGCCGGCTGCGATACCATCGGCGACTTCCGTCAGGGTCCTGGCCTCATCCGCTGGTTCGGCACGCTCTCGGGCGAGAACGCCCTCGGCAAGACCATCCTCTACAACCTCAACCCCGCCGACACCGCCCTCTTCGCCTGCCTACCCGGCTCGTTCCAGGACGGCGTCACGCCGGGCAAGATCCAGTACGGATCGGGCTGGTGGTTCCTCGATCAGGAACGCGGCATGCGCGACCAGATGAACGCACTGTCCGACCTCGGCCTGCTCAGCCGCTTCATCGGCATGATCACCGACTCGCGCTCCTTCCTCTCGTATCCGCGCCACGAATACTTCCGCCGCATCCTGTGCGACCTCGTCGGCCAGGATGTCGAGTCAGGCCGCATCCCGGACCGTAAGGACTGGAATGAACGCCTGATCGCCGACGTCTGCTACGGCAACGCCAGCCAGTACTTCGGCTTCAAGAAGTAAGTAGCCACCTTAAGCATGGGAGCCTACATTCCTGTCTGCTTCTTCCTGATTATCCTGGGACGCTACCTAGTCATGCGCGGACCGGCCCGACTCAGCGCTAAGGATAATGGCCGCGCTCCGGGCGTAGGCGAAAAGGCCCTCTCATGGGCAGGCATGGCTTTGACCGCTGCTGTCGGAGTCGAGGTGCATATCATGAAGGGTGACTTTCTTTCGTCCGGCGAAGCCTTCTGGCTAAATGTCCTTCCGCTGCTGTGGCTAGGTTTCACCCTGTTCCGCAAAGATATCCCCGGAGACCGCACCGCGACCAACGTCGGTATTTGGACCCTCACGCCCTACGTCGCCTACACCTTCAGTCAAAAGGAACCGCCTGAAAGCTTATGGCTCAGCCTCTGCCTCTTCGGTTGGGCCTTCTTCGTAGGCACTTGGCGCGACATGCAAAGGCCTGCCTGAGCCGCGAGGCTTGCGTAGGCGACGGTTAAGGACAGCGTAGGGAGAACCCCGAAGGTACCTTCGCCAGTGACCCCTCTTCTCCTGAAGTATTTCAGCGCATGATCCGCTTTCTCTTCGAATGCTTTCTTTGGGGTGTCGGTTTCCAGCCGCGCGGAGCCGCCACCTCCTCTGGCTTCGGCAGCGAACACCTGATTCCAACACGCGAACGCACCAGCCTCGAGGCCGTCATCCGTGCCCTGAGTTCGATCCTCTTCCTGCTCGCGATCCTCTCGCAATTCTTCCCTACGGAATTAAGCTTCCTGACTTCGCCGGAGCTACACCTCTTGGCTTCAGGTGGAGCCGCCTGGGCCCTCTTGATGATCTTCCGTCCCTCCGTCCCCATGGATAGCACGGCCATCAGCACGGGCCTTTGGAGCTTTGCCGGCTATCTGCCTTTCTTCCTGCTCGGCAACCTGTTCGATTTACCGCTGGCGTCTTTGCTCGGCCAGGCCGGCCTGGTCACGGCTGTCATGGCGTATGGTCTTTACCGTGACATCCGGCGCGAAATCCACGCGGAAAGGCCATAAATTCCAGAAAATATAGTAATCTCGAGGGCAGGATTATCCTGAAGAAATCCTGAATTGCTATCAGGGTAGCCGTGGGCAGATTTTGCTTATGAAGTATTTATTCCTCCTCCTCGCACCCTTCATCGTCTTCGCCGCCGATCCGAAAGCCAAGAAGTACACGCTGAATGACCTCGAGTGGGGCAAGGAGGTGGCTGGACCCGACCTGACCGAGATGTTCATCAAGGACAAAGGAATGGTCGTCTTACTTTTCATTTCCAACAAGGAAATGAATCCAGAAAACCTTCTGGAGCGGATGAAAAAGAATGTCGAAGAAGCCAACGGCAAGATCATCGGCGTCGCCGTCGATACTTCAAAATCATCGATGAATTCGAAGGAAACCGCCGAACTGTTGAAGTTGGTGAAAACTGTCGGCTTAGACTTCACCGTGGCCGTCGGCATGAAGAAGCGCCCCCCTGGCTTCGCACGCATCACCCCGTACTGCTACGTCCTCAACTCCAAGAAAGTGATCATCTACAGCGGACCCGTTGGAAGTCCGGACTTCAAGGAAGCCTTGGATAAAGCCGCCATCCCGGTCGAAGCCCCAGGCGAAAAGCCGAAGGACGCCAAGAAGGAAGATAAGCCCAAGGCTGACCCGAAGAAGGCGGCCTAAGGTTAGGTCCGGTCGGTGCGATAGACGCGCTGCACGCGCTGGGTAAGCGTGCAGAGGGCTTCCCACGGAATGCAGTCCGACCATGCGCAGAACTCCGCCACGGTGATGCGATCGGCGCCCTGCGCCCCAAGGATCGTAGCGATATCACCTACCGCAGCGCCGACGACATCGGTCACGTCGACAATCGTCTGGTCCATGGTCACACGGCCTAGGATCGGGCAACGCTGACCACGCAAGAGGAAGTGGCCGCGGTTGCTCGCAGCCGTCGGGACGCCGTCGCCATACCCCACGGCAACAATGGCCACGCGGGTCGGACGCGTCAGCGTCTTGGTGCGGTTATAACTGACGGCGGTTCCCACGGGTAGATCCTTCACCAGGACAACACGCGCATGAAAGGAAAGCACTGGCTCCGGACGAAGACTGGCAAGGAAGGACCCTGAGGACGGCGGTAGGCCGTATTGCATCAGCCCGACGCGCACGGCGTTGAAGGGCGCTGAGGCGGAGAAGCTCTCAAGGCCAGCGCTGTTGTCGGCGTGAATCATCAGGTCCGCACGAACCGAAGACGGAATCAGCTCCAACAGTTTCAGGAAGATGGCCCGCTGACCGGCAGTGTAGTCCGCATCGCTATCGGCGTCGGAGAAGTGCGTGTAGACGCCGCGCCATTCGAAGCCGAGGGCAGCCTGCACAAACGCGAAGAGCTCGGCGGCTTGCTCATGCCAGACGCCAGCGCGGCCCATCCCGGTGTCGACCTTGACGTGGACTTTCGCTTTCAGACCCGACTTCTCTGCGGCCGCGGCGAGGGCCTGTGCTTCCGCCAAGGAGTTAAGCGTGATATCGAGGCCCAAGCCCAGAGCCCGCGGGAGCTCGCTCGGCAAGGTCGGACTCAGCAGCAGGATATCGGCGTCATGACCGATCTCACGCAGCATGGCGGCTTCGGCGACGTTCGCCACGGCGAAACAGTCCACGCCGGCCTGCAGCAGACGCGTGGCCACCTCGGGCATGCCATGTCCGTAGGCGTTGGCCTTCACCACGGCGACATAACGCACGTGCGCAGGCAAGGCCTGCTTGATCCGGCCGACATTGCGATCGATGGCTGGCAGGTCGATCTCGACCCACGCGCGGGCGGCGGAAGCATTCGAGGAAGCGCTCATGAGCGGTGGCGTTCTCCAGACCAAGTCGCGAAATCGTTGGCGACGTTCAATGCGTCCGGGCGCGACTCCCCGCGAAGGAAACCAGGCTGAGTGAAGAAGTTAGGCAAAGCCGACCAAGGGTGAGGGGCGGCGACGTGCGAGGTGAGCACGCCGGGAGCGGCTTCGCTCGAGGCCAGCACGCGACGACCAGAGGCATTTAGCTGCGCAGCCTCGGCTTCGAACGGTACGCCCAGCGAGCCATCGACGGAAACTTCGAGTGCATGCCAGCGCTTCAGGCGGGATTCGACGGCGACGAGAAACGGCCCCTGCTCACCCGCGGCGAGCGCGGAGCGCGCGAGACCGGCGAGCGATTCCCAAACGAAGATCGGACGCGGCTCGAGTGCGGACCAAGACCGGACGGCGAGTGCCGAGATACGAATACCGAGCACCGAGCCAGGGCCGATGCAGAGAGCGAAGGAGCGGATATCAGCAAGCTTCAGCTTGGATTCGGCCAAGGCCGCTTCGACGCAACCGAAGAGTCCTTCCAAGGCACCGTCAGGTGAGATGCCCTGCCCGACCCAGCGTCCGCCTGCGAGAACCCCCACCCGGACGCCGGCGCGGGCGGAGCCGTCGAGGACGAGGCAGGGTTCTGGCGCGCTCATGGCCTCAGCCTGGCGGCCAATCGAGGGCGCGTCCACCCAGCAGATGCACGTGTAGGTGCGGGACCGTCTCTCCACCGTCGTGGCCGTTATTGATCACGACCCGGAAACCCTTGGCCAAACCGAGCTGACGGGAGAGCTGACTGGCGACGAGCAGCAGATGACCGAGGGTAGCCTGGTCTTCCACGGTCGCCTCGGCGACGCGCGGGATGGGCTTACGAGGCACGATCAAAACGTGCGTCGGGGCCTGCGGAGCGATGTCATGGAAGGCCACGCACACAGCGTCCTCATGGATGAGCTTTGCGGGGATCTCCTTGTCGGCGATCTTCTGGAAAAGCGTCTTGGGGGCGCTCATGGGAAATCAGAGGACGACGACCGTAACGCGGCGGCGGCCTGCCTGGCGGGCAACGAGACCCTGCACGGTATCGACCGCTTCGTCGTAGGCGGCGCGCCAGCGGGTCGAACGGGCACGGGTGCCAGCGAGATACTGATCCTGCAGGCCGACGACCCAAAAGAGCACGTCAGCGGCTTCGCCGGTCGTGGCTAAGGCGGCTTCGACGCGTTCATGCGCCCAGAGCGCATCAAAAGGATCAGCTCGATGATCGAGGACGGCGACCGTCGGCACGGGACGGTCCGGTGAAAGCAGGCGGAAAATCTGGGCGGCCGCGGCGGCAAGGTCCGCGGCGTTGAGACGCGGGTCGGTCTCGTCGTCGGCCTCGAACACGCGCAGCACGGCGTCGACATCACTGCGCAACTGGGGAGCGGTGCCCACCATCGAAGCCAGCAGCGCATTAAGCGTGCGGAGGCGAATCGACTTAGGCAGCGCGGCGGTCACTTGATTTTTCCTCCCTTGCGAAGCTGATCGATGGCCTTGGCGAGCTCATCGATATCGCGAAACTCGCGGTAGACGCTAGCGAACCGGACGTAGGCAATCTGATCGACCGACTGGAGGAGCGTCATGATCTCCTCGCCGATGGCACTGGAAGGGACCTCGTCGCCGAACTTTACCTGCAGGTTCTCGACGATCTCCGAGATCATCAGATTTATGCGTTCGAGCTCAATGGGGCGCTTATCGGTGGCCTTGCGGACGCCGGAAGCGATCTTACCGATGTCGAATTCTTCACGGGCACCGTTACGTTTCACGACCACCATGCCTTCGCGGACGATTTCCTCGATGGTGCTGAAGCGGTGATCGCACGCCAGGCACTCGCGGCGGCGGCGGATGGAATGGTTACCCTTCCCGAGGCGGGTCTCCAGGACCTTCGTATCCTCGTGATTGCAGCGGGGGCAGAACATCGCTCAGAGTTTGAGGAAATTCCCCAGGAGTTGGAGGCCATGCTCAGTGGCGAAGGATTCCGGATGGAACTGGACGCCCCAGATTGGGAGCTCGCGATGGCGCAGGCCCATCACGAGACCGTCTTCAGTCCAAGCCGTCACCTCGAGGGCGGCGGGAAAAGTGGCACGCTCGACGACCAGTGAGTGGTAGCGGGTCGCGGCGAAAGGCGAAGGCAGGCCCTTAAAGACGTCGGTGTTGTTGTGGAACACCGGCGAGGTCTTACCGTGCATCAGGTGCGGGGCGCGAATGACATTACCACCGAAGGCATGGCCGATGGCTTGGTGGCCGAGACACACGCCGAGAATCGGCTTCTTGCCGGCGAAGGCCTTGATCATCGCGCACGAGACACCGGCTTCGGCGGGCGAGCACGGGCCCGGCGAAATCATCACCCGATCGGGATTCAGCGCGAGCGCTTCCTCGACCGTGATCTGGTCATTACGGTACACCTTCTGCTCCACGCCCAACTGCCCGAAGTATTGGACCAGGTTATAGGTGAACGAATCGTAGTTATCGATGACCAGCAGCACGTGCGGACGATTTGCCCAGCGCTGCGAAGTGTCAAGGAACCGCGGCCCCGTGTGAACAAGTGAGCGTGCGA
>CALQQQ010000080.1 GCA_943332745.1 Opitutus sp. GAS368
ACGAACGTTCGGCCGGCTTCATCGCCCTCGGCCTCGCCAAGGCCACCGGTCGCCCCGCCGCCCTGCTCTGCACTTCCGGCACCGCCGCCGCCAACTACCTGCCCGCCGTCGTCGAAGCCCGCCTCTCAGCCACGCCCCTACTCGTCCTGACCGCCGATCGCCCGCCCGAACTCCGCGAGTGCCACTCGGGTCAGACGATCGCCCAGAACGGCATCTTCGCCGGCTATCCGGTATGGGCGACCGAGGCTGCCGTGCCCGCCGCCGACCTCGGCCTGCTCCGTCACTGGCGCCAGCTGCTGGTCGACGCCTGGCAGCGCTCGCAAGGCCCTCTGGCCGGCCCGGTGCACCTCAATCTGCCCTTCCGCGACCCTCTCGCCCCCTCCGACCCTGAAAAGGGCTTCAAGGCGCCCACAGGCCTGAATCTCGAGACCTTCACGGCGGTCCCTCCCTGCGGCATCGTCCGCCCGACGCTCACGCCCGCCACGGTCGCCAGCCTGCTCCCGAAGACGGACCGCGGCGTCATCGTGGTCGGACCGCATGCCTTCGAGGATCGCGACGAGAGCGCCGCGGCCCTGCGTGAGCTTTTCCAGCTGACCGGCTGGCCGATCCTCGCCGACGGCGCCGGCACGCTCCGCGGCGACCTCGCGGGCGACGCTTCGCTGGTCTCGGGCTATGACCTCATCCTCCGCGACGCCAAGTCGGCCCGCGCCCTGCGTCCGCAAGCCGCGGTGTTCGTCGGCCCGTTGCCGACGAGCAAGGTCCTGCGCGCATGGATTAAGGACGGCGACATCACCGCGATCCAGCTCGGTCGCGCCGGCGAGAACACCGACCCGACCCATTCGCGCTGGAGCCGCCTTGACGGCCAGCTCGTACCTTCGGGCGATAAGGTTTCGTCGAAAGCCTCCGCTTACGGCAAGGCCTGGCAGTCGGCGCAGAAAGCCGCCGCTAAGAAGCTCACGCGCATCGTCAACGTCGACTGGCCCTTCGAAGGCCGCGTCGTCTCGCTGCTCGACGAGGCCCTCGGCCCCGACGACCGCCTCTTCGTCGGCAGCAGCATGCCGATCCGCGACGTGGAGTGGTTCTACCATCCGCCCGGCCCCGGCCCTGAAATCCTGACCAACCGCGGCGCCAACGGCATCGACGGCACCGTGTCGACTGCGCTCGGCGCCTCGCTCGCCGGCAAGCGCACGGTGCTGCACTGCGGCGACCTGACTTTCCTCCACGACAGCAACGCCCTGCTTTCCGCCTACGGCCACCGCGGCGACCTGACGGTCGTCGTGATCAACAACCAAGGCGGCGGCATCTTCAATCACCTCGCCATCGCTAAGAGCGAGCGCTTCGAACAGCTCTGGGGCACGCCGCAGGCGACCGACCTCGGCAAGCTCTGCGCCGCCCATAAGGTGCGCCACGACCTCGCCGACGGCTGGAACGACCTTCGCCGCCTCCTCGAGATCCGCGGCAAGGGCGTCCGCGTCATCGAATTTCGGACCGACCGCGAGGCCGACGCCGCTTGGCGCCAGAAGTCTTTCCGCTGACCTTCCCATGCGCCTCACCTGCTTGCTAGCCCTATTCGCTTGCGCCGCCTCGCTGATCGCCGCGGATAAGCCTACCGCCAAGGGTGATGTGAAGGCCGCAGCCAAGGCCGAGGTCAAAGCCGTACCGCGCACGGAGCTCAAGGTGCTAATCGCGCCAGGCGCTTCGCTGAAGTTTGATTTTCCCGAGCTCACCGTCGATCGCTATGGTGCCATGGCAGCCTGCCACCTGACACTCCCGGCGGACTACGACGCGAAGAGGAAATACCCACTGGTCGTCTGGCTCGGCGGCGGCGAAGGCGGCAATACGCCGAACAAGTCCATGCTCCCCGCAGGTGACTTCATCGTCGTCGGCCTACCCTACCCCAAGGGCGCGAACAACCCAGGCCAGGCGAACATGGTCGGCGACTACGCGAAGGTGTGGACTTACCATCGCACCATGCTTGATGAAATCGCCCAGCTCATTCCGAACATCGATAAGTCACACTCCATCATCGCCGGCTTCAGCAACGGCGGACACGCCATCGACGGCATGCTCCGACTGAGCGGTAAACCCAAGCTGACGGACTACTTCGGCGTCTTCATCTTCGCGGATGGCGGCGGCACCGTCTATTCCTCGAAAGGCAGCCTGCCTGACCTCAAGGGTAAGTTCGCCTACGCCTGCTGGGGCGGCGAGAAAGGCTCGAATAAGCTCAACACCAGTCAGCTACCCAAGGCCCTCAAAGCCAAGGGTGCCACCGTGGTCGGCAGCGAGATGGTCGGCGTCGGTCACTCCTTCGGCGAGTCGGAGAAGCCCAAGGTCGCCGAGTGGCTCGAGAAGGTCGCCCTGGCCACCCCGACGAAGAAGTAAGCCGCCGGCCTAGAAATAGGCCTTAAGAAATGCGGCTTCGACCTCGGACAGCGGCGTGTCGCCCGTGGCCATCGCCTGCGACTTCGGAAAGCGCTGCTGCTCCGCCGGTAGCGCGCGGAAGCCGTGGCGTTCGTAGATCGCCGGCTTGACCTCGGAGAAAAGCAGGAAGCGCGTATCGAGCTGGGCGAAACGATGGAGCTCCATGACAGCACGCAGGAGCAGCGAGGCGTAGCCTTTACCGCGCTGCTCCGGGGAGGTCGCCACGGAGGCGAGGCCGATGAGGCTTTCGCGGAAGCGCAGGAGGTTCAGGGCGGACACGGGCTGGCCCGACAGATCTTCGAGCAGGTAACGCGTGCCACGGAGATGATTCGGATCCTGGTCCTTATCGGCGCAGTATTGATCGAAAGTCTTGTCGTGCTTCCACGCATCGTAGCCGAATGCTAGAACGGTCCGCAGGTCCTCAGGCTGCACGAGACGCAACCGACCCACGGGCGTGAAGCGCTGACGGCCGTCTTCGATCGAGCCCTCGAACATCGGCTGCGGGCGGACCCACGTGCGGGCCTCCGGATTATCATACAGGCAGCGATAGACTACCTGCGGCGAAAGATCCTCGGAATGCGCGGCGACTCCAAGCCGGAGGTAATGGTTGCCTTTGTAGTGGCGGTAAATCGTCCAAGCCATAGTCAATCAGGGTAGCTCTAGGAAATAGGCGCAATCGCAACGCGGCGAAAGGTGCGCCGGGGTGAAAGGCTTGAAGCCATGGGCGACATAGAGCGCAATGGCCTCGCGCAGAACCGAGGCGGTCTCTAGTTCGATCCGACGGAACCCCAGCTGCTGCGCCCGTGTCAACGCATGCACGAGCAGCCGACGTCCGTGGCCTTGGCCACGGGCCGAACTAGCCAGGTACATCTTTCGCAGCTCGCAGGTCGTAGCGGAGACCCGTGCCAAGCCGACGGAGCCCACGACTTCGCCGGTGTCATCGACCAAGACGTCGAACGCCCCGCCGTTGCTTAGGTACGCGCCGTCCAGGTCCGCCAAATCACGATCGGTGCCATCGGGGTCGCCGTGCAGTCCATAATCCGCGAGCACCCCGAAGACCAAGGCTTGAAGCGCCTCACGGTCGGACGGCTTGGCGCTTCGCAAAGAAAGGGCCATCCAACTATCCATTCACTTCGCCGGCCCCCAGTGGGACGTGAACGGGTGCAGAATGAAGAGCGGCTTACCGACGACGTCCTTAGCGGGCACCTCGCCCCAGCCGCGTGAGTCAAAGCTGTTAGAGGAGTTGTCGCCCATGGCGTAATAGTGTCCAGACGTCACCGTATACTCCTGCTGCAGGGGAATCGCGTAGCGATCGCCACCGGCTTCTGGCAGGTAGCCGTAGTAGCCTTTGTCCATCGCCCGGCGGCTATTGAGCACCATCGGCTCAGGCGAGGTCACGACCTTGCCGTCGACGAAGAGCTCTCCTTTTTCGCCCACGCGAAGCTTCTGGCCCGGAACGCCAGCGAGGCGCTTGACGTAGTAGTTCTGCGAAGGCTGTCCGCTGGAGTCGTCGAGTCCTCGGATATTATTCGTGCGGAAGACGAAGGTGTCCCCGCGCGACGGCTCGACGAAGTGATAGGACATCCGGTCCACGAAGAGCATGTCACCCGTCAGGATATCAAAGTTGAGCATGGTCTGACCGGCCGTCGCCTGCTTGCCCGTCATCAGCACCGGACCGAACGGCCCGCTCTTGATACGACCTTCGCGGGCAGCCTTGGCAAAGACCACGCGCCAGCGATCTTGGTCCTGACGGGGCAGCTTCAGCTTCGCCTCTTCGGGAAAGAACGTGCGAAGTAGCACCGTTTCGAAACCGAAGTCCGCCGGCATTGTCACGGCCTGCATGGTCGAACCGACTTGGATCTCATGCTTGTCCGCCGGGCCCTTCCAGATACCCGTGCCAAAGATACCGTCATCGACGATGCGTTGGCGGGAGCGGAGGCCATATTCAACTTGGTTGTCGCCGTAACGCTGCATCACGATGGGAATGCCAATCTCACCGTTCACTTCGGCGGGAATCACGTAGGTCCAAGTCCACTGGATCTTCTCCAGTAGGCGGATCGGCAGGCTCGGAACCGGCTCGTCAGCGGCCCGCACCTCGGCGGTCATGCCGTTGTAGGTGGGCCACATGGAGTTCGTCGGGATTTTAAACGGCTGCAGGAAGAAGCTGCGAATCGAGCCAGCAACGATGGCGGCCATGACCACCATCTCGGTGTAGTCGCAGCCGGTAGTCATGGGGTAGATCTTGCCGCCATTACGGACGAGGACCTCGTGAAGGCGATTGAGCAGGGCTTCGACCTGAGTGATTTCCGTCGTGCGATCCTTGGAGGCGGCCCGGACCTGCTCGACCAGTTCGAGCTGCTCGTTGAGCGCTTCCTTGGTCAGCACGTCGGCACGGTAGAGCTCAATCTTCTCCGACGCCTCAAGCAAGGCCTTGCCGATCTTACGGAGCTTGCGACGGTAGTAGAACGACATGGGGAAGACCGGGTCAAACTAACGCCCGCCCGTGCGAGGGAAAGCCCGAACTGGGGCTCAACCCTCGTTCTTGAGGATCTTAATGAAGGCTTCCTGCGGGATGTCGACCTTACCGATCTGCTTCATACGCTTCTTGCCCTCCTTCTGCTTGTCGAGAAGTTTGCGCTTACGGGAGATGTCGCCGCCGTAACACTTTGCGGTCACGTCCTTGCCCACTGAACCGATAGTCTCGCGGGCGATGACCTTGGAGCCGACCGCCGCCTGGATGGCGATTTTGAAGAGTTGGCGCGGAAGGAGCTCCTTGAGCCTCTCGCACAGGTTGCGACCGCGGCCTTCGGCCTTGGAGGCGTGCACGATCGAGGAGAAGGCGTCGACGGGCTCTTCGTTGACGCGGATGTCCATCTTCACGAGGTCCGAGGTGACGTATTCGCCCAGCTCGTAGTCCATCGAGCCATAGCCTCGGGTGATGGACTTCATGCGATCATTGAAGTCGACGAGGATTTCGTTGAGCGGCAGGAGGCAGACGAGGACGACGCGGTCGCCATCGATGGTCTCGGTGCGTTCGCAGATGCCGCGCTTCTCCTGCACGAGCGTGAGCATGTCGCCAATCGAGGTACCCGGGATATGAATATGGGCACGGATCGTCGGCTCCTCGATGTGCTCGATGGCGGACGGATCCGGCATGGCTACGGGATTATCGAGGATATGCTCCACGCCATCGGTGGTATAGACCTTGTACACGACGGACGGGTAGGTCGAAAGGATGTCGAGGTCGTACTCGCGACGCAGGCGCTCCTGGACGATTTCCATGTGCAGGAGGCCGAGGAAGCCGCAGCGGAAACCAAAGCCCAGCGCGCTTGAACTCTCGGCGGTATAGGTCAGCGACGAGTCGTTGATCGCGAGTTTGGCGAGCGAAGTCTTGAGCTTCTCGTAGTCGGCCGTGTCGAGCGGGTAGATGCCGCTAAAGACCATCGGGCTGACTTCCTTGAAACCCGGGACGGGCTCCTTGGCGGGGTCGTTGGCGAGGGTGATGGTGTCGCCGACCTTCACGTCAGCCACTTCGCGGATATTGATGACGATGTAACCGACACAGCCCGGGCCGAGTTCGTCCTGGGGCTTC
>CALQQQ010000081.1 GCA_943332745.1 Opitutus sp. GAS368
CCGTACTTCTCCTGATACCATTTCAGGTCCTTGGTCAGCCGGACAAGGGCAATGCCGCATTCGTGCCTTAAAGAGTCGCTCATCGCAGGCCTCGGAGTTTGCCCACTCGGCGCGCGTCCTGTCCAGCGCTTACTATTAAGAGCGCAAGACTCGGTCGAGTCGGGCGAGGCTTTCGCCAATCAGTCCGGCCATATCCGTGTGCTGCCGGAAGGCGGGGTCGCGGTGGTATTCGGCTAGCCCGTCGGCCAGTTCCTTCGCCTTTTCGCTACTGGTGAGGGGGTTGGACCGCATGGCGGCCAGGAGGTCCTTCACCCGGTCGGGTGCGGCGAGGTGGCGGCGGTGGATCAGCGACTGTTCTTCGCGGCGGTACTGGGCGGCGGAGGCGGCGTTGATGTGCTTGGCGCAGAGCTGGGCGAAAGGGCGGTTCTCCTTGAACGACCCCGGGAGGTAGAACCGCAGGCGCCCATCATAGCTCTGCTGGTCGAAGTCCATGGCGCGCACGCGGATAGCGGTCGCGTCGAAGTCCGGCGTGACGGCGATGACGAAGTTATAGGCCCGCATGTCTCCCAGGAGGCGCACCAAGCAGCGTTCTTCGAACTTGATGAGCTCCTTAGCCAGGCGCACCGGGTGGTGCCCGTCGGCGGCGAGCCACTTCTCGGCGAAGATGTCGCCCGGGATACCTGTGACGTGCTCCTCGACCAAGGTCTCACCCCAGGTGAGGTAGAGCATGCGGTTCGGGGAGAGTAGGTGCTCGAGCTCGAGGCCGCAGACGCGCGAGGCGTCGCCTACCTTCACGTAGAAGTAGTCGTGGTTCTCGTTGTATGCGTTGACGATGCGCACCCGGAACGGCTGCGAGTTGCCAAAAGAGCAGAAGTCGACGCGGTCGACGTACACGTGGCTGAAGACCTTCATGCCGCCTTCACCGCGGAGCAGCGCGTACGTCTCGAGCAGGCCTTGGGAAAGGTGGCTCATGACTTCGGGCGGATACGCGACGGTCTCCCAGAGCGTATCTTTACCGCGCTCGAGCAAGGGCATTGCCGCGGTGAAGTCGCGGAGCTCGGCGTACGTGACGGGCCAGGGGACTTCGCGGCCTTCGCGCGAGAGGTAGGCGCGGAGCTCGGCGCCGATCGGATAGGCCGGCTTGCGGTTGGTCCGCTTGAATTCGGCTTCAGATCCAGTGGCGTCCATCGTCAGTCGAGATTAGGACGGTCGCGGGTCTCTTCGACGATCATCTGCAGCGGCTGCCCCGGATGGCATTCCGCGCGATAGGCCATGAAGCCGCGACGGTGTTCGTCGTAGACCGGCCAGAGCAGGGTGCGGTCCGTCTCAGGGATGGCGGTGTGAACCAGCTCTTCGCGGGCGAAGAAGCCGAACTTACCTTCGTCGATCGTCTGCGGGAGGCCCTTGAGCGGCTGGCGGCAGTCGAAGAGGAACATCAGCCAGTGCGACTGGCCTTCGTAGCCCTTCTCGGAGATCATCCCGAAGAGATGGAGGTCTGTGGTCGTCACCTTTGTGCCTGTCTCTTCTTCGGTTTCGCGGACAGCGCATTCGAAAGGGGATTCCCCCGTGGCCATCTCGAGCTTGCCGCCGATGGGGCTCCAGCAGCCTATGTTGGGCGCCTTGGTGCGTTGGATCAGTAAGAGCCGCCCAGCCTCGTCATGCATGAAGACGAGGACGCTGATCTTGAAGGGAAGGGGAGCACCGGCGGACATGGACTCAACCTTGCGGGCGGGCTTCGACGGCACAACCCCGGAGTGCTCTTTAGCCGGCTAGGATGGTGTCGATCCGCTTCAATTCGTCGGAGGCGAACGGAGCGGAATGGGCGGCGGCCACGCACTGCTCGAGCTGGGCCACTTTGCTGGCACCGATGATCGCGGTGGTGACGCGCTTGTCGCGGAGGACCCACGCTAAGGCCATTGAGGCGAGGGGCTGCCCGCGTTCTTCGGCGACCTTGGCGAGACCGCGGACTTTTTCCATACGGACGGCATCGACCTGTTCGGGGCGCAGGAAGCCGTGAACCTTTCCGGCTCGAGCGTCTGCCGGGATACCTTTAAGGTATCGGTCTGTCAGCATGCCTTGGGCGAGCGGGGAGAAGACCGCACAGCCGATGCCTTCCTTCTCGACGGTGTCGAGCAGGCCAGCCTCTGGGGTGCGCTCGAACATGCTGTATTTAGGTTGGTGGATCACGCAGGGCGTACCGAGGTCGCGGAGGATCGCGCAAGCCCGGGTGGTGTCGGCGGGATTATAATTAGAGATGGCCGCATAGAGGGCCTTGCCCGAGCGGACTGCCTGGGCGAGCGCCCCCATGGTTTCTTCCATCGGGGTGTTCGGGTCGCGCCGGTGACTATAGAAGACATCCACGTACGGGAGGCCCATCCGCTTTAGGGACTGGTCTAGGGAGGCCAGCAGGTATTTGCGGGAGCCAAAGTCGCCATGCGGGCCTGGCCACATGGTGTAGCCGGCCTTGGTCGAGATGATTAACTCATCGCGATAGGCGCCGAGGTCTTCACGCAGAATCCGGCCGAAGGTTTCCTCGGCCGACCCGGGAATCGGACCGTAGTTGTTCGCGAGGTCGAAGTGTGTGACGCCGAGGTCGAAAGCCCGCAGGGCGATCGCGCGGGCATTGGCGTAGTCGTCGACGCTCCCGAAGTTGTGCCAAAGCCCTAGGGAAACCTTCGGGAGGTGTAAGCCGGACTTGCCGCAACGAGCTTGGAACGACGGGTGGGCGTAGCGAGCGGGGTCAGCTTGATACATAAGTGTAATCAAGCGACCATGGGTCTTTTTAGCCAGCGGTAAAACGAGAGCGCTCTGCCGAATTTCGACACGCGTGACCAAATCGAGGCAGATTTTCCTCTGTGCCGTCCCGGGCAACGGTTTGGCACGGACGGTGCTGAGTAGTGATCGCACCTAAGCACCACCCAAAACCAACACTACCATGAAGACTCACACCAAACTCGCAGTAGCCTTCCTCGCCGCCGCCTCCTCGATTGCCGCCCAGGCCGCCGATGCTCCAGCCGCGTTCACCACCTCGGGCAACCTCGCCTTCACCAGCGACTACGTCTTCCGTGGCCTCACGCAGACCGGCGGTCACACTGCCCTCCAGGGCGGCTTCGACGTCGCGCACACCTCCGGCTTCGCCGCTGGCGTCTGGGCTTCCAACGTCAGCTGGCCTTCGACCACCCTCGAAGTGGACCTCTACGCCAACTACGGCTTCAGCCTGAGCAAGGACTTCTCCGCCTCCGTCGGCTACATCGCCTACGTCTACGAGGGCAACTCCTCCCTCAACACCGGTGAGATCAACGCCTCGGTCTCGGCCTACGGTCTCACGGCTAAGCTCTCTCACGCCGTCACGGATTACTTCGGTTTCGTTGGCAGCGGTACCCAGTATTACGAGCTCAACTACGCTTACGAGGTCGCCGCCATTAAGGGCCTCAGCCTGGCTCTCCACTACGGCGTCACCGACGGCAAGAACGCCGCCGACAACGACGAAGACTACGCAATCGCGCTCTCTTACCCGGTCGCTGGCTTCACCAGCACCGTGTCCTACTCGAACGGCAGCGGCACCTTCGCCGGCGCCTACGAAGGCATCACGGCGGTCACGCTCAAGAAGGCCTTTTAGTCCTAGGTTAGTTGATCATAGCACCAAGGGCGCCCCTGGGAGGAGGGGGCGCCCTTTTCATGTCCCCCCCATCAGGGTCGCTGGCTTGCGCTGGCCGACCATCGAGACACGTTTCACCCGTATGCCCGAACTCGCCGAAGTCGAATATTTCCGTCGTCGCTGGAAACCTGGCCTCGGCCGAAAGGTCGCGACGGTATTTTTGAATCCTAAGGCTCGGATCGGACGTGGCGTCGACGTGAAGGCGATGAGCAAGGCGCTCACGGGCGCAAAGCTGATCGAATCCTTCGCCGCGGCGAAGCAGATGGCCTTCTGCTTCTCCGGTAATGTCTGGCTCGGCGTGCATCTTGGAATGACGGGTCGCCTCGAAGCCGGCGACGCCGATCGCGAGCCGACACCCTACGATCACTTTAAACTGACGATGACCGGCGGCAAGGAGCTCGCCTTCGTCGACCCTCGGCAGTTCGGCCGCATCCAATTTTGGAAAGGCGTCGGAGCCCCGCCTTGGTGGGAGAAGATTCCGCCAGCGATTCTCTCGCCCGAATTCACCGTCGGAGTTGTCGAGGTCTTCCTGCGTCGTCGCGCCCGCACGGCGATCAAAGCGGTGCTGCTGATGCAGGAGCGCTTCCCTGGCATCGGCAATTGGATGGCCGACGAAGTGCTCTGGCGTGCGGGTTTTCATCCGCAGGCCAAGGCCGGCTCGTTCGGGCCGAAGTCGGTGCGCAAGCTGCACGCGACGCTCCGTGAGGTCTGCGCGGAGGCGATGGAGGTTATCGGCAAGGATTGGTCCGACCCGCCTGACAGCTGGCTCTTCAATCACCGTTGGAAAGACGGCGGCCGTTGCCCGCGTGCGAAGAAGCCGCTCGTCCGCGAGGATGTCGGTGGTCGCACCACGTGCTGGTCGCCCGAGCGGCAGGCACTCGGTGCCGAACGCCGTTGACCTTCCGCGCGCCCGCGCGAATTTGAACCCATGCGCGTCACCGGCGGCATCGCCCGAGGTATCCAGCTCCGCGTTCCCACGCAGGGCGGCGTACGCCCGGCCACGGATTACATCCGCGAAGCGGTCTTCAATTCGCTGGCGGCGTTCGTGCCCGGTACCGCCGTACTCGACCTCTTTGCTGGCACTGGTGCTTATGGACTCGAATCGCTCAGCCGCGGTGCTCTGCGTGCGACGTGTGTGGACGAGCGCATCGGCGTCGAGCTCACGGCCAACGCCGCCGCGGTCGCGAAGTCGATGGGCCTCGCCGAGCTTCCTTTCACGAAGATCACCGGCGACGCGACCAAGCCGGGTGTGGCCGATGGCCGCTTCGACCTGATCTTTGCCGATCCGCCTTGGGAGCTGTGGCAGACGAAGGGCGCGGAGATCGCCGCGACAGCGGTGAGCTATGCCGAAGAAGGCGCCCATGTGCGTGTGATTCTCGAAGCCCCCGGTGGATACGAAGTCCCGGTGCCCGAAGGTTGGAAGCTCCGCAAGGTGATCGGCAAAGGCAAAGGCCAGCCCGCCGCCTCGGTTCTCGTCCGCAAGGCCGCGGAGTAATCAGCCGCCGACGGGACGGTGCTTTTCCCAGGCGCGCAACTGCGCGAGCATGAGCGCGCCGCCGACGAGCGCGGCGGCCTCGACGCGCAAGATACGATCGCCGAGGTGCGCGAAAGTGAAACCAGCCGTCCGCAGTGCAGTACGTTCTTCTTCGGCGAAGCCGCGCTCGGGTCCGATTGCGAGCACGGCGGCTTTCGCTGGAGAGGAAATTTCCGGAGCGCCCGTCGCCTCATAGGGATCGAGGGCGAGTTTCCATGCGTTCGCATCGAGCCCGATGAGTGCTTCGGCCAGTGAGCCGACGCGCGTCACTTCGGGCACGAGTGTCGAGCAGGCTTGCTCGGTTCCCTTGAGAACGTGCTCGCGCCATTCGCCGTCTTTCCAGAGCGAGCTGGTGAGATAACCCGGATCACCTTTCTCGGATTCAAAGAAGATAATCTGCGCGGCGCCGAGGCTCGCGAGGTCGTGCAGGACTTTTTTCGCGGTCTGCGGACGGGGCAGCCCGACGAGCACCGTGAGTGGGTGGCGCGTCTGCAGAGATTTTTCCCAGGCGACCGCGAAGGTGAGCTGCGGTGCGAGCGTCGTGATCGTGGCGATGCCGCGCAGGCCGTTCTCGATCCCGACGTGGAATGTTTGGCCGAGCGCGAGTCCAACCGTTTCCCGCAAATGCCGGGAGCGGGCGTCATCGGGCGGGAGCCCAGACTTGGCTTCGTCGGCGGTTATGAGCACCAGATTCACCTCTACTAAGGTGGGAGGCCGGTCTGGGCTGGCGAGAGGGAAGGGTGCTAACGCTTGCAGGTC
>CALQQQ010000082.1 GCA_943332745.1 Opitutus sp. GAS368
CCAAGGATCCTTGGTTCCGCCCTTCCGACGTAGCGGTCCACCCGGATGGCTCCCTGTTTGTCGCCGATTGGTATGACGCCGGCGTCGGCGGTCACGCCATGGCCGACCACGATGCAAACTATCTCCGCGGCCGCATTTACCGGGTCGCCAGCAAGGGCGCCGCCCTGGTCAACCCGAAGGTCAGCGAGCTCACGCTGGAAAGCGCCTTAGTGGCCCTCCAGTCCCCCAACAAGGCCACACAGTATAATGCCTACACCCATCTCGTGAAACTGGGCGACAGTGCCGTCCCTGCCCTGCAGGCCCTCGCTGCCAAAGGCGATAACCGTATGCGTGCCCGCGCGCTGGCCATCTTGGTCCGCAACCCTGTCGCCGCCGTCCCGGCCCTCCGTACTGCGCTCACCGACAAGGATCCCGAGCTCATCGTCGCCGCCCTCCGCCTCGCCGCGATGCGTGGCGCTGGCCGTCAGCTCGAAACCTCGCCGCTCGCGAATGAGCCCGGCCTAGTCAATAGCCTCATCACCCATGCCGACCCGCAAGTTCGCCGTCAGCTGGCCATCTCGCTCTACCATTCCTCCCAAGGCACCGAAATCTGGGCCAAGCTCGCCGCCCTGCATGACGGCGTCGATCGCTGGAACCTCGAAGCCCTCGGTATCGGCGCCATCGGCAACGATGATAAGTGCTTTGATGCCTGGATGAGCGAAGTGAAGGGCAATTGGAATACCGCGGGTGGCCGCGATATCGTCTGGCGCCTCCGCACCCCGAAGGCCGCCCCGCTCCTCGTCCAGTTGATTCTCGCCGACCCCAGCCAGCTCCGCTACCTGCGTTCGTTCGACTTCCTTCCTGATTCGCCAGAACGCGATGCCGCCTTGCTCCAATTGGCCAAAGCCAATCCGTCGCTCACGATCCTCACGGAGTCCCTCCAAAGGCTCACGCGCACGGCGGCCAGGAATACTCCCGAGTTCAAAGCCATCGTCGAAGCAGCCCTCACTCGCTCGCAGGGTAAGCCCGCCTTTGTCGACCTAATCAGCGCCATGGGCGTCGGCACGCATGCCGATGAACTCCTCCAGACGGCCTTCGCCCTAGGCTCCGCCCCCGAAGCCCTCGACGCGATCAACCTCTTGCTCCGCGAAAAGGCTACCGCCACCAAAGTCCGCGACGTACTCAGCAAGGGTAAGCCCAGCGAAGCCAGCACCCTGATCGCGATGCTGGGTAACCTTGGCCAAGCGACGGCCAAGGAGATCCTGCGCGACGAAGTACTCAACGCCCCCACGGCCGAACGGAAGAGCGAGGCCATCCGCGCACTCGCCAAGACCCAAGCCGGTGCGAGCCAGCTCCTGACGCTCGCCAAGGAAGGTCGTTTCCCCGCCGAACTGCGCGGGGTCGCCGCCTCGGCGCTGACCCAGGTCCAATACAACGCCCTTAAAAATGATATCACCCGGGAATTCCCGACTCCGGGCAGCCTCGGCGGCAGCCGCCTGCCCTCGATTCCCGAGCTAAGCAAACTACGCGGCGACGCCGCCCAAGGAAAAATCGTTTTCGAACGACCCGCGAGCTCCTGCATCCTCTGCCACCGTCTGGGTGATCTCGGCGCCGACTTCGGCCCTGCCTTAAGCGGCATCGGCGCCAAGCTCCCGAAGGAAGCCATCTTCGACTCCATCATCAACCCCAACGCCGGCCTCTCGATGGGCTTCGAGACCACGGAACTCACCCTTCGAGGTAACAATGCCGCCATGGGCATCGTGCGCAGCGAAACCGCCCAGGAAGTCGTCCTCGCGCTGCCCGGTGGCGCCTTGCAGAAGTTCAGCACCGCTGACATTCAGCGCCGCAATAAGCTTACGACCTCGATGATGCCCAGTGGTCTCAATCAGGCACTGACGCAGCAAGACTTAGTGGACTTGGTCGAATACCTCTCGACACAGAAAGCCGTCAAGTAATCTGCCTTACGCAGCCTCATGAATTCACGCTTCTCCGCGCTGCTACTTTGCCTACCGCTTGCCCTACTCGCAGCGGAATCCACGCCCGCCGAACAATACGCCCTGCCGGCGGTATCGGCAGAAGGCTCACTCCCGGGCGAAGGGGCGCTGCGCCGTTACGACGGCTACGTGAAGCGCTGGAACACGATCCGGCCGCAGTGGGCGAAGGACGCCGCCAAGGATCAGGGGGCGATCGTCTTCCTGGGTGATTCCATCACTCAAGGCTGGGGCACGGACTTCAAGAAGGCCTTTGATGGCCTGAAACTCGCCAACCGAGGCATCGGCGGCGACACCACCCGCGGCATGCTGCTCCGCCTACAGGAAGATGTCCTCTCGTTGAACCCCAAAGCCGTGGTACTCCTCATGGGCACCAACGACATCGAAGTTGAAGTCCCCGTCGAAGCTATCGGCCGCAACTTCCAGAAGATTGTTGCCGCCCTCAAGGCCCATAACCCGAAGATGCCAGTCGTCGTCTGCCGCATCTTCCCGAGCGCAGCCTCGAAGAAGCGTCCAAAGGAAACCATCGCGGCCGTTAATGCCCTCTTCGATGCCACGGTGAAGAACGAACCGCAGTTCACGGTAGTCGATACGTACGCCCTATTCGCGAACCTCGAAGGCGACGCATTGCCGGACCTCTTCCCCGACCTGCTCCACCTCAACGCGGGCGGCTACGCCAAGTGGGCCTCGGCGCTACGCCCCGTCTTCGCGACGCTGGGATACCTCGATACCCAAGCCGAAGAATTCAAGCCCGACCCAGGATTCGTGAGCCTCTTCAATGGCAAGGATCTCACGGGCTGGGGCTTCCGCCCCACCCCACCCCGCAAGGCACCGAAAGCCCCTAAGCCCAACGCGCCCCTCTTCGTGGAAGTCAAGCAGGCGGAAAGTTTCGATGGGAAGACCGAGAGCTCCGACGGACGTTACCGCGCGATCAACGGCCGACTCGTGATCACCACCCCCGCCGAAGGACGCCGCATCCAGTCACTCGACACCCTGCGGGACTTCCCCGAAGACTTCGTGCTCAAACTCGAATTCCGCGCCACACCCAACGCCGACAGCGGCGTCTACCTGCGAAAACCTCAGCTCCAGTGCCGCGACTACCTCGTCGCTGGACCCTACAAGGACCTCAAGAAATACAAGGCGCAGGATTGGAACGAGCTCATTGTCACGGTGAAGGGCGGCCTCGCCCATGCGGAATGTAATGGCGAGCTCCTCGAGGACGCGATGAAGTTACCCGAGACCGGACCGATCGGACTCGAAGGCGACCGCGGCCAGATGGAATACCGCCGCCTGCAGATTAACACGCTCGCCCGCTGAGTCGGATTCCGTCTCACTGCGGCGGATGATTGATTGGATTCATAGCCAGACCTTGCTGCCGGCTGACGGCTGGATCCTGCTGCTTGCGCTCTTCGGGGCGATGTGCATCGGGCTCTCGAAGTCGGGTCTCGCGGGCACGGCGACACTCAACGTCGTGATCATGGCGAAGATCTTCGGCGCCAAGCCCTCGGTCGGCATCGTGCTGCCGATGCTCATCGTGGCCGACCTGATGGGCTACCTGATCAACCGTAAGGGCGGCAGCTGGAAGCAGATTGTCCCAATGATCCCGGCGGCGATTGTCGGCGTCATCGCTGGCTGGCTCCTACTCGACCGGGTCGACAACAACTCAGCCCGCGTCGTCATCGGCGTCCTCATCCTCGCCCTGCTGGCCTTCAACGTCGTCCTGCACCGCCGCCGCGAACAGCTCCTCGCGCTCACCCGCCACCGCACCTTCACCTGGGGCATGGGCTGGATTGCTGGCCTGTCCACCATGCTCGCCAACGCCGCGGGGCCAGTGATGACGGTCTACCTGCTCGCCCAGCGGCTGGAGAAAAAAGAGCACCTGGGAGTCTTCTGCCGTTTCTTCCTTTTCATCAACGTCTTCAAGCTCCCCTTCAGCGGCAGCCTCGGACTCGTCACCGGACCGTCACTGATGACCAATATCATCCTACTCCCTGGCGTCGTCGCCGGCATCATCCTCGGCTGGCAGCTCCTGAAACGCATGCCGCAGGACGCCTTTGAGTCCATCCTGGCCTGGTTGACCGCTTTCGCGGCGATTTGGCTGATCGTCGGCTGACCGCTTGACTCTGCTCGGCGGCGGCTTGGAAATAAGGGTCTTATGAAGACCCCTCTTCTCGCCCTCCTCGCCGCCTTCGCTTTCACCGGCTGCCAGACCCAGGAAACCCCGCCCGTCCAGCGCAACCTCGCCGTGGGCGCTACGCCCGAGAGCGTCACCAAGGGTTTTGGGGGGAAGTATTTCGTGACCCTGATGGGCACCTCCCGCAAAGCGGGCGACGGCGACGGTAAGATTGTCAAGGTTGACGGGGACAAGGTCACGGTGCTCACCGAAGGACTCGATGACCCGAAGGGCATCGTCTTTGTCGCCAAACAGCTAATCACGGCCGATTTCGACAAGGTCTGGTCCATCGACGCCAAGGGCAAGAAGACCCTCCTCGCCGGCCCCTCCGCCTTCCCCACCCCGCCCACGTTCCTGAACGACGTCGTCGCCTCCCCCGACAAGAAGAGCGTACTGATCACCGACATGGGAGCCGTCACGAAGATGCGCGGCGCCGACGGCAAACTCTTTGCCATCGACAGCCCCGAGCACAAGGCCATCCCCGTCATCGCCCGCGTCTTCAAAGTCACGCTCGAAGGCAAGGTCACCGAAGTCATCGCCCCGACCGCCAAGATGCTCAACCCGAACGGCATCGACGTCCTAGCCGACGGCCGCATCCGCATCGCGGAATTCTTCACCGGCGATGTACTCGAATACAACAAGGGCGAATGGAAGACCATCGCCAAGGGCCACCGCTCCGGCGACGGCATCGTCCACGATTCCAAGGGCCGCTTCTACATCTCCGAAGTCTTCACCGGCCGCGTCACCCGCTATGAAGCCGATGGCTCCGCTCCCAAGGAGCTCGGCCAAGGCCTCAAAGCTGCCGCCGACCACTACCTCGACGAGAAGGCTGGCGTACTCATCGTCCCAGACAGCAAGGCGGGCGAGCTGGTCTTCCTCGCACTCTAAGGGCCTTAGGGGTCGGGATAGGGGTAGGCTGGAAAACACTTTCCAACCTTTCCCCCATCCTGGTGTCTTAACGGGATAGTCCCCCGCTTCTTTAGCATGAATAAACTGCTTACCCTCCTTCTCCTGGCCCTCGTCGTCGATGCGCGAGCGCTAGAGCCAATCGCCGCCTTCAGCCCGGAGAGTCGCATCCTCTTCCAGGGCGACTCGATCACCGACGGCAACCGCGGACGCTCACTCGATCCCAACCACATCCTCGGCCACGGCTACGCGTTCATCATCGCGGCGCGTCATGGGGCGGCCTTCCCGGAGCGTAAGCTCGACTTCTTCAATCGCGGCGTGAGCGGCAACACGGTACTCAACCTTGAGACGCGCTGGGCCAAGGACACGCTCGCGCTGAAGCCCGACCTGCTTTCGGTGATGATCGGCGTGAACGATAACGGTAAGGGCGTCCCACTGGAGGCCTATGAGGCCGCCTATGACAAGATCCTGACCGACGCCCGGGCCCAGAACCCGAAGCTCAAGCTCGTGCTGATGGAGCCATTCGTCCGTCACCCGGGAAAGCCCGTGCCGGAAGGCATCGTCGCCCGGCAGGCCATCGTGGCGAAACTCGCCCAGAAACATGGCGCCGCCCTCGTCCGCCTTCAGAAACTCTTTGATGACGCCGCCGCCAAGACCGCCGACGACTACTGGGTCTGGGATAGTGTCCACCCCACCTACCGCGGCCATCAGCTCATGGCCGACGAGTGGGAGCGCGTGGTCCGGGAGACCTGGAAATAAACGAACGTTTTTGATGCCCCCAGCCGCAAGGACGGGCTGGCTTCCGCTCGGTCAGGCCTCAACCTACGGAGGTCCGACATGCCCCTGCGTCGCCTC
>CALQQQ010000083.1 GCA_943332745.1 Opitutus sp. GAS368
ACACGACCTTGGGCGTGACCGTGGCTCCATCAGCTACCACGCTCACGGCGTCCATGGCGAACCGGATCAACACCGCGAGCGGTTCCCCGGGCGGCACCGTCACCCTGACGGGCAGCGCTTCGATCTCTGGTTTGAAGTTCGTCGGCACCACCAACCTGATCGCGAACGCGCTGGTGACCACGCCGAGTGTGCTGGTCGCCACGGGGGGCACCTCGGTCATCTCGGGTACGGCCGGCCTCACGGCTCCGAGCGGGACGGATCTGATCATCCGCACCGATAGCTCCAATGATACCCTGACCATCTCCTCGCCGATCACGTCGGATACGACGGGGGTGACCAAGGCGGGCCTCGGCACGCTCACGCTCTCGGGGGCGAACGCTTTCGTCGGCAATATCTACATCAACGCGGGCACGCTGGCGCTCTCCGGGACCGCTTATAACAATGCCGATCCGGCGACCGGTCCGCTGGGAGCGGGCGGGGTGCTCCGTTCCCTCCGCCTCAACGGCGGCACGTTCTCCCTGACCTCCGGGACGCTTAACCCCGTCGCCGGTACGAAGCAATTCTTCATCGGCACCGCGGGTGGTACGATCAATCTCGGTGCGGGCGCCGGAATTAAACTCGACGATGTGGGTCAGCTTTCTGGTGGCGGTAACCTTACGGTCACCGGCACGGGTTCCAGTGTCGTCACACTCAGCAACGCGAACGTGGGCTTCACGGGTAATGTCGCCATCAATGGCGGCACCCTCGTGGTCGGTAACGCGGCGGCGCTCGGCTCGGGTAGCCAGACGCTGGTGATGGCGAGTAATCTCACCGCCCTCGATCTCCAGGGGGTCATTCCGAATACCGTCTGGCTCTCCGGCTCCGGCCTCAGCGGCCAAGGTGCCGTGGTGAGTTCCGCTCCGGGTGGCGGGCTCAGTGGTTCGGTTTTCTTGACCGGTTCCACCCTTTTCAACCTCGCCAACCCGGTCACCATCTCGGGCGCGATTACGCAGGTCGGCGGGGTCTTCGGGCTGACCAAGGAAGGCAATTCGATCCTCACGTTGACGGGCACGAATCATTTCACGGGCGGTCTCACCATCAATAACGGGACCATCAATCTGGGGAGCCGAGCGGGGGCTGGTCCGGCTAACGCGCCGATCACGATCAACTCCGCCAACTTGGGCAATGCGCTCCAGCTCAGCGGTGGCATCACCGTCGCCAATCCCCTGAACACCGGAAGCACCAACCAGCTTTTCGGCGGCATCAATTTCGGCGGGGTGCTCGAGAATGTCTCGGGCGACAACACCTACGCCGGCGGCATCTCGATGGCCATCGACACCGTCATCGGTTCGTCGGCGAACACGTTGACGATCACGGGCGGCATTCAGGAGGTCACCAAGGAGAGTCAGTTATATTTCACGGGGGCGGGTAATATCGTCCTGAGTGGCACGAAGATCACCCCTTGGACCGCCGGGGGGAACTTCTATTCCATCCAGAAGTATGGCGCGGGCACGTTGACGATCACGAATCCGCAGGACGTCGCCTTGAACGGCGGGGTGAACGGCGGGGCCTTCATGATTCGCCAGGGTACGGTGAATTTCACCGACGAAGGTCGTTGGCGCTCCGGTTTCTTTGTCGACCAAGGCGCCACGCTCTCCGTCGATTTCACGACCGGGCTCAACTCGACCCTCGGTCGCCTGACTACGGCTTCGTTCGATATCAACGGTAACTTCTCCGGTGGGTCGAGCTACCCCCTCACGCTCCGCGGCGGCAACTTCAAGTTGGTCGGGGCCCCAAATCAGGGCCTCACCCGTGAGTGGTTCAGTTCGGCTAGTTTTGGGCGCGGTTCCTCGACCATCACGATCATCTCGAATGACCTGAATAACACCGTACTGCAAATCTGGGGGATGGGTACGAGTTTCCCGACGCAGCAGGGTGGACCAGCTGGCGTGAGCCTCCTCGTCCGCGGCACCTACCTCGGCGCCAGCCTCGGTGCCTCGGTCTTGCGGTGGAACGGCTTCGGCTGGACCGGGCAGGATGGCGGCGGTGACCTTCGCAACAAGGGCCTAATGGCCTGGATGCTGATCGATAGCACCGAGACCGGCCTGGGGACTTCCTTCGCCACGGCAGACGGCGGCAACACCTATCTCCGGGCGCTCAATCAGAAGATTTATAGTACCGCCAGTATCGCCGCGGGCCTACCTTATCAGCACGAGTACGATGACGATAACCTCGTCACCCAGGACTTTAACGCCCACCTTACCACCTCGCTCCCGACGGTGTACGTGCCGGCCTCGGTCTCCCCGAACTCGCTCACGGTCGAGCCTGGCACCAACCTGCAGATCGCCGCGGGGGCCCGGCTTTCGCTGCAGAGCGGCGGCATCCTGATTCGCACCGGGGCGCCCACCACGACCTTCACCGGCGGCGTCATCAATCAGACCAGTAATCTCCTGCCGCTCTACTTCTGGACATTGGGTAATCTTGATTTGGTCACGCCGTTGAACGGCGGCAATGGTATCACGAACGGTAACATCGGGCTCGTGAAGGCCGGGGCGGGTATCCTCGCCCTGAAGCCCCCGCTGGCCAATATCAACGGCCTCACCACGCAAGGCACGAACACGTATAGCGGCCAGATGGTGATCAACGACGGCACCGTCAAACTTTACGCGAACAACGCGATCCAGGCGAACAACTTTCTGGCCATGGTGAGCGGCACCCTCGACCTCAACGGCAAGGTGCAGCAGGTCTATTCGCTCTTCAGTGACAGCATCGTGCCCAACGCCAACGGCGTCATCATCAATAGCGCCGGCACGGCGGCCACTTTCGTCCTGAATCAGGATAACAACGCGCGCGCCTGGTCTGGTCAGGTCCAAGGCGTCACGAATTTCGTGCGCTCGGGTCAGAATACTTTCACGCTGAACAGCCTCCAGCCTTTCACCGGCGCCGCGGTGCTGAATGGCGGGACGACGAACCTCATTGCCGAGGCGGCTTTCACCGGCATGAGCTCGCTCGAGATCAGTTACGCGACGTTGCAGCTCGATAACGGTGCGAACTCCAGCAACCAGACCATCAAGGCCCTGGCTAATCGCCTCAACGATGCCGCCGGCATTACGTTGCGGAGCGGTACCCTCAATTTCTACGGTCGCCAGAATGTCGCTTCGGCCGAGACCATCGGGGCGGTGTCGCTCGCGGCGGGCTTCAATGTGATCAATGCCAATCACGGCGGCGGCGGCGCGCTTTACACCCAGGATGTGCTGATGGCCTCGCTGACGCGTCCCGCGGGTTCCGCGGCGACGTTCATCGTGCAGTCCAACGCGACGCTCGCTGGCACCGGCGTCGGTGATGCCCGCGTGAAAGCCACGAGCCTGGAAGGCGGCGGCGGTCTCACCAATAATATCGTCGGCCCTTGGGCGATTAACGGCGCTGACTTCCTCAGTTACGTCGTAGGTTCCGGCTTCAAGGCGTTGGGCCAGTCCGGCACCGCGGGTTACGACCTGACTTCAATGCCGAGCGGGAGCAACCCGACCAAGAATGTCCGCCTGAGTGGCGCGACCTCGATTCCGGCCGGCGGCGCGACGATCAACGCGCTGAGCCTCGGGGGGGGTGCTTTCGACCTCACTTTCAACACGGGCACCGATGTCCTCAACCTCGTCAGCGGTGGTTTGATCGGCACGAATAACAACAACCTCATCGGCAGTTCCGTCGGGAACGGACGACTGACCGCGGGCGGCGCCTCCCCGGGGGCGAACAGCGACCTCTACCTTTACAATCGTTTGAATACGATGACGTTGAACTCGACCGTCATCGATAACGGGGCCTCGTCGGTCCGCCTCATCCTCACGGCTACCGGCGGCGCCATCAATCTCAGCAACATTGCCGCCAGTTATACGGGTGGCACGGTGATCAATGGCGGCACGGTGAACCTGCTCTCCACGGCCTCCGCGCCGGTGATTCCGGCCGCCACGGTGCCGGCCAACGGTTTGGTGCTCAATGGCGCCACGGTGTGGATGGGTAGCCAGACCAATAACTTCACCAGCCAGATCGCCGCGGCGAACATCGTCACGCTCAACGGCAGCTCGAACCTCTACTTCTTCGGCAACAACACCATCGCGGGCCTGGTCTTTAATAACTCCGGTGGCTCGTCCAATCCCGGGGTGCGTACCTTCTATCCTAATAGCGCGACGGGTGCGGGGAGCACGGGTATCCTGACGTTAGGTTCCGCGGGTATCGTGGCCACGTCGGCGAATGTCGGTACCGTCGCGACCGTGGAAGGGCGCGTCGACTTCGGCGCCGGTGCCGGGGTCATCAATGTGGACTCCATCAATGTCGCGGGCGTCACGGACGTCTCGCCGCTGATGCCGGGCTTAGCCTTGCAGGCCATCGTCGGTTCCGCCGGCGGAATCACCAAGTCCGGCACGGGCTTGCTGCAACTCTCCGCTCAATCCAGTTTCACCTCCGGGTTCACCGTCGCGGCCGGCGGCCTGCGGAACGGCGTCCTGAACGCGGGTTCCCGTTATGCGACGCTCACGGTGTCGGCTGGGGCGCGTTATGACCTGAACAGCTACTCGACCACCTGGGGTGCCCTCGCTGGGTCCGGGGATGTGTTTAACTCGTATCTCGCGGGCGGCGCCCCGCAGGTCCTCCCGACGCTCAACGTCGGCTTCAATAACGCGAGCACCACGTTCTCTGGGCGGTTAGAGCGTTTCAACGATGCCGTGATCTTTAATTTCGCCAAGGTCGGTTCGGGTACGTTGACCATGACCTCGGCCCAAGACAGCGCTGGTTCGTTTGGGATGATGTCCGTCCTCGGTGGACGTCTGGCGTATGCCGGCGCCGGTCGCGCCTTTGTCGCGAACGAATTGGCCGCCCCCACTTTCACGGTCAGCACGAACGGCATCCTGCTCCTCGATAATACGGCAACGAATCTTGATGACCGTCTCGGGCTGACCACGGCGGGGATCTTGGCGATCCAAGGTGGCACGCTGCAGCTCAATGGGAATGCGACCGCCGACACCACGGAGACCGTCAAACTACTTAAGGTGATCTCCGGGGGCGGGCGGATTGAACTCAATGCGGTGAGCGGCAATATCCTCAACTTGGTCCTAGGTAATCTTGCCACGCCGAATAATTCCGGCTCGTTGGTCATCGCCGGAATCAACGGCCTCGCCCCGACGCCAGGAGCGGCCAACCTGACCATCATCAGCAACTCCGTGCCCTATCAGGGCTCACAGGGTTGGGGGTCCAACGGGGACACCAGTATGCCGGTCCGCGCGGATATTATCGCGGATGCTTCGGCTACCGGTTTCGGCACGGGCTTCCTCGTCAAGGATACGGACACCGGTTCCTGGCGAGCCCTGGCGACGGCGGAGTTGAACCTGAATCTGACCCAGCTCGGCACCCATGAAAATGTCGGGTTGCTGACCAGTCAGACCTTCGCCAGCGACCTCCTGTTGAACACGCTCACCGTCGGAGCGGGGACGCTGTCCCTGACGCCGACGCTGAATGCAGGGGTCTTCGGGGCCTACGGTCCTGGCGGTCGACTGCTCAATCTCGGGCTCTCCAACGCCTCCTCGGTGCTCATCCGTTCCGGGGCGACGACGACCCTCGCGGCCGGCTCCATCACGTCCGCTGGTACGGCTTATTTCCATATCGTCAACGGCAGTACCCTCAACCTGAACGCCTCCTTTGGCGTGGGCACGTCCGCCGGCTTCGTCAAAGCGGGCGATGGTACCCTGAATGTGAACCGCAAGGCTTACCTCGCGCCCGTGGGTTTGAAGGGTGGTTTCACGGCGCTCAACAGCGATATCGTGACCCACGATACGGCGACCAATGTCACCGTCGGATCCTTGGTGAGCGGTGCCGGTAT
>CALQQQ010000084.1 GCA_943332745.1 Opitutus sp. GAS368
ACCAGGAATGCTACGCCGAGGTGAAGTCCCAGGCGATCAGCTACACGACCGGCGTCCCGGCCGCGATCGGCGGCGCGATGCTGGCCGGCGGTAAGTGGCTCAAGCCTGGCGTCTGGAACATGGAAGAGATGAACCCGGATCCGTTCATGGAAGAGCTCAACAAGCGTGGCCTCCCTTGGCACGTGAAGGAACTCCCGGTCGCCTGAACGACCAAACCAAAGCCCGCTGCAAAGCGGGCTTTTCGTTTGCACCGCTCTCCGACGCTCCCAATTTCACCCTCGTGTCCGACGCACTCACCGAAGCTTTCCGCAAGGTCGACCTGAGCCAGGTCCCGAGCCCTTGCCACGTCCTCCATCGCGGCCTGCTGGAACAGAACCTCCGCATCCTGCGCTCGGTGATGGACCGCTCCGGCGCCAAGATCCTCCTCGCGCTCAAGGGCTTCGCCCAGTTCAGCGAGGCGAAGCTGATCTCGAAATACCTCGTCGGCACCACGGCGAGCGGCATCAACGAAGCCCTCCTCGGGCGCGAGGAATTCGGCGGCGAAGTCCACGCCTACTCGCCGGCCTTCAAGGACGAGGAGTTCGCCCACCTGCTGCGCGTGGCCGACCACATCTCCTTCAATTCGCCGACGCAATGGAAGCGCCACAAGGCCGCCGCCCTGGCCGCCGGCCGCAAGCTCTCCTTCGGCCTCCGCGTCAACCCGGAGCACGCCGAGGTGGACGTCGAACTCTACAACCCCTGCGCCTCCGGCTCCCGCCTCGGCACCCTCCGCTCAGAGATCAAGTCGGCCGCCGACCTCGAAGGCCTCGAGGGCCTCCACTTCCACACGATGTGCCAGCAGGGCTCTGACGTCCTCGAGCGCACGGTCGCGGCCTTCGAGGCCAAGTTCGGCGAGTTCATCCCTCAGCTGAAGTGGGTCAACTTCGGCGGCGGCCACCACATCACCCGCGAGGGCTACGACCTCGACCGCCTCGTGCGGATCATCACGGGCTTCCGCCAGCGCTGGGGCCAGCATATCCAGGTCTACCTCGAGCCCGGCGAGGCCATCGGCATCGGCACCGGGGTTCTGGTGGGCACCGTCCTCGACCTGGTCCATAACGGCGTCGATATCGCCATCATCGACATCTCAGCGACCAACCACATGCCAGACACCTTGGAGATGCCCTATCGCGCCGACATTATGGACGCCGACCTCCCGGGTAAGCTGCCCCATACCTATCGCCTTGGTAGCGTGACCTGTCTGGCTGGCGACGTCATCGGCGACTACTCCTTCCCCGCTCCGCTTAAAATCGGACAGCGCCTCGTCTTCATGGACATGTCGCACTACACGTTCGTCAAGAATACGACCTTCAATGGTGTGCCCCTCCCGGCGATCGCCAGCTTCGATCCTGCATCAGGCCAGACGCAGGTCGTCCGCCGCTTCGGCTACGCGGACTACAAGAACCGCCTTTCGTAGGCAGGGGGTATCTCTTGACCCGCAGGACGGGTCGGGCAAGGATGTGCTCCATCAATCATCCATGAAGACCCGCGAAATCATTCTCATCCTCATCGCCGCCGCCTTCGGTGGCGTGGCTATCGTCACCTGGTACGGTGAAGAAGAAGCCAACCAGCGGGCCGCCAAAATCAGCAAGGAAGCCACCGAAGCCCGCCTGAAGAGCGTCGCCGACATCAAGGCCCTCAACGACAAGGCCGCCAAGGACGCTGGCGACGCCAAGAAAGCCGCCGACGAAGCAGGCAAGCAGGCCACCAACCTTCTCGCAAAAACCAAAGATGAAGCGGACAAGGCAGTAAAGCAGGCGCTCGCCGACCTCGCCAAGGCGAAGGAAGACGCCGCCAAGGCCGCGGTAAAGGCGGCGGAGCTCGAAAAAGCCAAAGCCGACGCCGCCAACCGCGTCAACGAACTCACCGCCGAACTCGTCCGCCTCCGCGACGGCTCCGAACTGAAGGACGCCATCGCCAAGCAGAAGAAAGCCGAAGCTGACCTCGAAGCCGCTTCCACGGCCCTCCGCGACGCTAACGCTAAGGCCGCCGCCGCCACCGCCCGCGTGGCCGAACTTGAAGAAGAAAATCGCCGTCTCCGCGAACAGACTAAGGGTACTGACAACGCTTCGCCCAACTACCGCGCGCTCTGAGGTTCGCCTCAGCCGCCCGAACAGCCCGACCGCTAGGTCGGGCTTTTTCGTGCCTAGGCGAAAAGGCGGCGCAGCTTCGCGAGCAACCTCGGGCGCACCTTGGACCGCAACTCATGCTCCCACAGACGCACGACCTGCCAGCCGGCCCGGCGCAAGTTACGCGTGTCGCGGCGATCGCGCGCGCGGTTGCGCCCGAACTTCGCGCGCCAGAAGGCGGCATTCCCCTTCGGCTGCGTGCCGTGCCGCGGACAGCCATGCCAGAAACACCCGTCGACGAAGATCGCGATGCGCTTGGAGCTGAAGACAAAGTCGGGCCGCACGCGGAACGGCACGCCGCTGGCGCCGTGGCCGCGCAAGGTCCGTTGCCGACGCCAGCCCGACCAGCCATGGGCCCTGAGCACGGCCGCCAAGGCGCCTTCCGTGGTGGCGTTGCCCCGCCCTCGCACCCTGGCCATCAGGGCGCTGCGCTGGGCGCGGGAATAGATGTCCGCCATGTCGTATCATGGATATGAAACAGCCCGGGCCGCAAGGCCCGGGCTGATCGGCGCATCCGCCAACGAAAGAGGGCCGGCATCCCTGCCGGCCCTCGTGCAATGAAGCTAACCTTGGGTTGGCTTAGAACAGAACCTGAGCCTGGAGGCGGAAGATATCCGCATCGGCCTTACCGGTACCGACCACGCCGTTCAGAGTGGACGTTCCGGTGGCAAGGGAGGCGTCGCCGAGACGTTGGCTAGCCTTGGCCTTTTCGTAGCCGAGCATGATCTTTGCGTTGTGTTCTACGAAGTAGTAGTTCACGCCGACATAGACGCTATCGAACTTGTTGTAGAAGCCGCCAACGTTCTTCGCATCGCGATAGAGGTCAGCGAAGGAGGCGCCCTGTCCGTCGGTGTCGAGCTGCGAGTAGCGCACGATACCTTCGACCTGGTCGGTGAACTTGTAAGCGGCGAGGAGCGTGAAGCCTTCAGGCTTGCGCTCGACGGCGGCGCCACGGGCTTCGTTCGTGGTACCGATGTACTCAGCCTGAACGACCAGCTTGTCGAACTGCGACTTGATATACGGGTTGAAGCCGGAGATCGTGGCGGATTCCGTACCAGAACCAGGAGCGCCAGCAGCGTCACGAGTATCGCGAGCAGAACCCCAGTTGATACCGAGGGAATGCTTGTTGGTGTCGGTAACCTTGTAGGTGTAGATGAGGTTGGCGTAGAAACCCAGATCGTTGTTGGTGTTGGCAGTCTTCTCATCCTGGAGCGCGTTCACGGCAGCAAAGCCGTACTCAAGCGTCTGAGCAGCATCGACAGCGTACTTATTTGAGTAGTGGAGGCCGGTGTGGCGAGCGCCAAAGCCGAGACGACCCGAACCGGAACCAGCGCCTTCATTCCAGAAGCGGTTCGAGGCGGAGCGCTCGACGGTCAGGAGCTTGGAGGAGGAGGTGTTCTCTTCGAGACCCCACTGAACCTTCTGGTGACCAAGCACGATGGAACCGAGGGCGGTTTCAGCCGTGAAGATCGCCTTATCGAGCGACTTGTTGTCGGAATTCTTTTCAGCGAAGTTATAGACGATTTCGCCAGAGATGCCTTCGCCCATGTCAGCCTTGAATCCGAGGTAGAGTCGGCGCATGAATGCGCTGCTGATGTCGACGGACTGAGCTACGGTGCCCGAGTTGTTGGTGGTTTCGCCGGAGATAGACTCAAACTGAGTCTGGATGCGACCGGAGAAGGTGAGGCGCTTGGTAGCGTCTTCCTTGACGAAGACCTTGTTGAGGCCGGAGGCCGTACGAGCCTTGGCGGCTTCGTCCAGGGTCTTCGCGCGCTCTTCAGCGGTGATGAGGCCCTTCTTCACGAGAAGATCGAGCGTGGCTTTGTCTTGGGCGAAAGCCGAGACCGACGTAATGGCGGCAGCGGCGATCAGCATGGACTTGAGGGTGCTATTCATAGGTGTGGGTGCGGTTATGCGACCGGACTATCTCATCCTATTGTTACAGGATGAAGACGGTCGGGTGAAGAACCTGCCGTAAAGCAGGCAGACTTAGACAGGCGGAAGCCTCAGAAAAGCTCACTTAAACCCGCAAAAACATCAGGAAACCGGGGTTTCCAGGCTAATTCCGAAGTGATTCGACCCGTCAAAACGATGCGATTCGGCTGGGTCCGCCCACCTTTTGCCACCCTAGGACCTGCCGGAGCAGCCGGATCGAAGACCGGATCGGGCTGGCCCAACCGCACCGCGATCCACTTCGCGAGGGCTTCTTTCGTCACCGGATTCCCATCACACACATTATAGACACTGGCCCCGACGGGACCGGCGACGATCGCGGCGAGGATCGATGAGGCCGCATCATCGCGATGCAGATAATTGATGAAGTGATCCACGCGTCCGCCGATGACATTATCGCCACGGCGCAGCTGATCGACGAGGTGATGGCGACCTGGTCCGTATAATCCGCCGAAGCGCAGCACGCGTGCCTTCGCGAAGCCAGATGACAGCACGGCGTGTTCGCCGCCAAGAATCGCATCCGCGGTCGGCGCGCCGCCGACCGGAGAAGTCTCGTCGACCTTGCCGCCATCGTCCTGACGATACACGCCGGTGGAACTGGTGAAAATGAAACAGGATGCGCCGACGCCCTTCGCCCAAGCCAGCGCGCGCTTCACGCCGACGTCGTAAGCTAAGGCATAAGCCTCAGGCCCGCCGCCGCCAGTGCTGGCCGCATACACGACCGCATCAAACCGGTTCGGGAGCTTCGCCCAGTCGCCGGCTTGGATATCGAAAGCTTCGGCGGCGATGCCTTCGACGCGGAGCTTGTCGCGTGAGGCCTCCGAACGGACGACACCGAGCACGTCATGTCCGGCCGCACGCGCCTGTCGGGCGAACTCCGCGCCGACATACCCGCAACCGAGCACCGCAATCTTCAGCGAAATGCTCACTTGGGCAGGAAGGTGGCGACCCACTCGGCGGGAGTGGAGCCGGACTGCGCGGAAAGCAGGCGCAGCAGCTCACCTGCATCGGCGATAGCCTGCACGCGCGGGCCCGGAGTTTCCACACACTCACGGAGACGTGCCGCCAAGGGAGCCGGCTCGCAGGCGCCTTGGAGGTATTCAGGCCAAGCCTGACGCTTCAGGAGGATATTCGCAATGCCGAGGTCATCGATTCGTCCGGCGATCAGGCGACGTCCGACAATCCAGGTGAGCGGATTGGCTCGGTAAACGACCGCGCCGGGGATGCCCGCAAGCGAGACCGACAGCGACATGGTGCCGGAACTCACCAGCGCGGCGCAACCGGCGGCCGGGCCTTCGGAGACCGGACGTAGGTCGATGCCCTTGGCCTGATCGCCGTATTCGGCCAGCAGGCGATAAAGCTCCGCATGCACTTCGCCGCCGGTGTGCAGGACGAGCGCGCGACGCTTGGGGTGATCCTTGCGAAACAGTGCGAAAGCCTCGACGAGGGCTGGGAAGATTTTCCTCACCGGCTTCGGACGGCTGCCCGGCAGTAGGAGCACGGGTCCCTCCGGGTCATACTTTAACGCCTGCTGATGGTCGGCCTCGGCGAAGGGATGACCGACGAACCGGGCGTCCAGCTTGGTGTCGGCATACACCGCCGGCTCGAAAGGGAAGATGGTGCCGACGCTGTCCAGGTCGCGCGCCA
>CALQQQ010000085.1 GCA_943332745.1 Opitutus sp. GAS368
CCAAGTACGGCAAGAACTTCGGCGAGTGGGCCGACGGCCACATCCTCCTCCAGGAGCACGGCGATGAAGTTTGGTTCAAGAACGTGAAGCTCCGCGACTTGGCCCCGAAGCCGGCCGCGAAGGGTGGCAAGAAGGGCCCGGCCAAGAAGGCCGACGCTCCGTCCAAGAAATAAGCCTATCGCGATAGGCTCCTGCGAAAGGCCGGACGACGCAAGTCGACCGGCCTTTTCTTTGGCCCAGCGGCTGAGGCGTTGCATGCCCCGCCCGAGTGGGCTTAGGTGATGCCAACCCGAGCCATGCGCCCCACCCTGCTCCTTTCCTTACTCTGCGCCACGCTCGCCAGCCTCACCGCCGCCGAGCCGACCCGCCCGAACGTTTTGTTCATCACCGCGGACGATTGGGGTCGCGGCCACGCCGGCGCTTACGGCTGCTCCTGGGTCAAGACCCCGAACTTCGACCGCGTCGCGAAGGAGGGCCTCCTCTTCCTCAACGCCTACACGCCGACCGCGAAGTGCACGCCCTCCCGCTCCACGATTCTCACCGGCCGCCATCCTTGGCTCCTCGGCGCCGGCGCGAATCACCAGTGCGTCTTCCCGCCCGAACACGCGATCTTCCCCGACACCCTTGAACAACACGGCTATGCCTATGCGTCGACGGGCAAGGTCTGGGGGCCCGGGCTGGCGCTCAAGGCCGACGGCTCACCCCGCGCGATGGCGGGCAAGCAGTTCAATCAGAAGAAGGCCAAGGCGCCGACCACGGGTATCACCAACAACGACTATAGCGGCAACTTCGAGGCCTTCCTGGCCCAGACCAAGCCCGGCCAACCCTGGTTCTTCTGGCTCGGCTCCATCGAACCGCACCGAGACTATGAAGAAGGCAGCGGCGCGCGCCTCGGTGGCAAGAAGACGAGCGATATCGACCGCGTGCCGGCCTACTGGCCCGACAACGAGACGATTCGCGGCGACATGTTGGACTACGCCTACGAAGTCGAACACTTCGACCGCCACGTCGGCCGCGCCTTAGAGTTCCTCGATAAATCCGGCCAGCTGGAAAATACGATCGTGGTCGTGACGAGCGACAACGGCATGCCCTTCCCGCGCGTGAAAGGCTCGGCTTACGAAAACGCCAACCACCTGCCGCTCGCGATCCGCTGGCCCAAGGGTATCAAGAAATCTGGCCGCAAGGTCACCGATTACGTCAGCTTCGTCGACTTCGCCCCGACCTTCCTCGAGGCCGCCGGCGTCGCTTGGCCGGCCACCGGCGCCCTCGCACCGACCTCGGGACGCAGCCTGAACGACATCTTCCAAAGCGGCGTCGACGGACGCTCCAACCCAGCCCGCGACCACACGCTCATCGGCCGCGAACGCAACGACCTCGGTCGCCCCGGGGACGTGGGCTACCCGATCCGTGGCATCGTGAAGGAAGGCTTGGCCTACCTCGAGAACGCCGAGCCGTCGCGCTGGCCGGCCTGCAACCCGGAGACGGGCTACCTCGACACTGACGCGAGTCCGACGAAGTCGTTCCTCCTGCACGCCCGCCGAGAGAAAGGCTCCGATCCGTTCTGGGCACTCTGCTTCGGCATGCGCCCCGGCCAGGAACTCTACGACCTGAGCACCGATGTGGACTGCGTGAAGAACCTCGCCCTGACCCGGGTCGCCGACCTCGAGAAGCTCCGCACGCAGATGTGGGCTGAACTTAAGGCCGCCGGCGACCTCCGCGCCATCGGCCGCGGCGCCGAGTACGAAGCCCACTCTTCCGCTGACAAAAAGAAGAATCGATTCTACGAACGCTACATGGGCGGGGAACTTATCGACGCCAGTTGGGTCAAGAAAGACGACTTCGAGAAAGCCCCTCTGAAATAACCTGATGCGACTCCCTGCCCTGATCCTGAGCCTGTTCGCAGCCACCACCTTCGCGGCATCGACGCCCGAGCGCCCGAACATCCTCTTCTTCTTCGCCGACGACTGGGGCCGTTTCGCGCGGGTCTACGCCGAGCATGGCAGCCTCGCCGGCACGAACGCCTTGCTGCGCACCCCGAACCTGGACCGCCTCGCAAAAGAAGGCGTGCTCTTCCGCAACGCGCACGTCAACGCGCCCTCCTGCACGCCCTGTCGCAGCTCCTTGCTGTCGGGCCAGCACTTCTGGCGAACCGGCCGCGGCGCCATCCTGCAGGGAGCGGTCTGGGACGAGACCATCCCCACCTACCCCCTCCTGCTCCGCGACGCCGGTTATCACCTCGGCAAGTCCTATAAGGTCTGGAGCCCCGGCTCGCCGGCCGACGCCCCGTACGGCGGACAGCAGCACGCCTTCGAGAAGTCGGGACGTGCTTTCAACAACTTCTCGGAGAACGCGACCGACTTGGTGGCGAAAGGCGCCACGGTCGAGGCCGCCCGCACTAAGCTCCTCGAAGAAGTTCGCGGCACCTTCAAGGCGATGCTCGCGGCGAAAGCCGCCGGGCAGCCCTTCGCGTATTGGTTCGGCCCGACCAACACCCACCGAGCCTGGGTTCGCGGCAGCGGCCAGAAACTCTGGGATATTGATCCCGACGCGCTCAAGGGCAAGCTGCCGGCTTTCCTGCCTGACGTCCCGGTGGTCCGCGAAGATCTCGCCGACTACTTGGGCGAAGTCCAGGCCCTCGACGCCGCGATGGGCGTGCTGCTCGAAGAACTCGACCGAGCCGGCGAACGCGGCAAGACGCTCATCGCCGTCAGCGGCGACCACGGCGCCCCCGGCTTCCCGCACGGTAAGTGTAACCTCTACGGATTCGGCACCGGCGTCTCGCTCATCCTCTCCGGTCCCGGCGTCAAAGGCGGACGCGTCGTGGACGACATGGTGAGCCTGCCTGACCTTGCTCCGACCTTCCTCGAAGCCGGTGGCGTGAAGCCTCCCGCGGTGATGACCGGACGTTCCCTCTGGAACGTCCTGCAGTCCGACCGCCAAGGCCAGGTCGACCCGACCCGCACCTGGGTCGTCGCCGGCCGCGAACGGCATGTCGAAATCGCCCGCCCCGACTTCTCTCCCTACCCCCAACGCGCCTTGCGCACGCAAGACCATGTGCTGATCGTGAACTTCAAGCCCGAGCGCTGGCCGCTGGGGAATCCCTACCGCCTGGACGGCACGAACGAGCCCACCTTCGATGAAGTCGCGAAGACGACTTTCGTGACCCTAAACGACGACGACGCGGGCCCCACCAAGGCCTGGTTCGTTGGTGTGCGCAAATCTCCTGAGTGGTCCGCGCTGTTCGAGAAGTTTTACGGACGTCGACCGATGTTCGAGCTCTACGACCTACGGAAAGATCCGGACGAGATGAACAACGTGGCCGAGGATCCCGCCTACATGACCGTGCGCAAGGAGATGACCGAGCGCCTCTTCACGATCCTCCGCGAAACCGGCGACCCACGCATGATTGAAGACGGGAAGTATTTCGAGACCCCGCCGCTGGCCGGCCCGCTGCCCAACCAAGAGCAGAAACGCCTACCCGGCGGCACAGCCGTCAAAAAGGGTAAGAAGAAGTAAGCGCCAGACGCTTACTTCTTCCCGAGCTCTTCGCCGCGCTTCTTGGCGGCGATGAGGGCGGAGGCGACAATCTCGCGGAACTTGCCAGTTTCCATGGCGTCGAGGCCGGCCTTGGTCGTACCGCCGGGCGAGGTCACCTGAATGCGGAGATTCACGGGCGTCTCGCCGGTGGCGGCGAGCAGCGCGAGCGATCCGCTGAAAGTCTGCCGGACGAGAAGTTTAGCCTGCTCAGGCGTGAAGCCGAGGGCGACGGAAGCTTCTTCGTAAGCGGCAACGTATTCAAAGAAGAAACCAGGACCGCTGCCCGAGACGGCGGTAACGGCGTCGAACATCGACTCCGGGAGTTCGAGCACGGGGCCGAGGCCGGAAAGGATGGCGTCGACGATCTGGGCGTCCGCCGCAGCGAGCGGGGTTGACGAACAACGCGCGCTGATACCCTGCCCGACCGCTCCAGGCGTATTCGGCATGGCGCGGGCGACGTTACGGGCGGACGAGAAGAAAGCTCCGATGGTCGCGAGACGCGTACCCGCGAGAATGGAAAGCACGAGCTTACCCTGGGCGAGTGAGGCGTAAGACTTATCAAGATCGGTGAACTGCTGCGGCTTGCAGGCAAGCACGACCGCATCCGCGCCGGCCAGGAGTTCGGCCGGGGTCGCGGCGACACGGACGCCGGTGGCCTTGGAGAGGTCGACGGCGGTAGAGTCGTTACCGCCGATGACGGTGATGTCAGCGGGGGCGCAGGCGCCCGAGCGGAGCAGGCCCTGCACCATGGCCCCAGCCATGCGTCCGGAACCGATGAAAGCGAGTTTAGGCATGATCAGAGGGCGCGCACGGCGGCGTCGAGGACTTCGCAGGCCTTGTCGATGTCTTTGCCCTCGTGGGCGGTCGACAGGAAGGCGGTCTCATAAGGCGAAGGCGCGAGGTACACGCCCTTGTCGAGGGCGGTGCGGAAGACTTTGCGGTACAGGTCGCCGTTGGAGGCGATGGCCTGGTCGTAGTTACGGACCTTCTCGGCGTTGAAGAAGAGCGAGAACATCGAACCGACCTGCGGAACCTGCAGCGGGATGCCCTTGGCCTGCGCAGCGGCGAGGAGCGTGTCGCGGACGCGACGGCCGAGCACGTCGAGACGCCCATACGGGTTCTGAGACTTCAGCTTGCGGACCGCGGCGAGGCCGGCGGCCATGGCGAGCGGGTTACCCGAAAGCGTACCGGCCTGGTAGACTGGACCGAGCGGCGCGAGCTTGTCCATGATCTCGACCTTGCCGCCGAAGGCGCCGACCGGAAGGCCGCCGCCGATGATCTTACCCATGCAGACGAGATCAGGGACGACGTCATGCAGGCCCTGCGTGCCCGCGAGGGAGAGACGGAAGCCCGTCATCACTTCATCGAAGATGAGCACCGTGCCATGCTTCGTGCAGAGTTCGCGGAGACCGGCGAGGAAGCCGGCGTCCGGCAGGATGAGGCCGACGTTGGCCGGGAACGGCTCGACGATCAGGCCGGCAATCTGGCCTTGGTTGGCATCGAACAAAGCGGAGAGCGCCGGGAGGTTGTTAAATTCCGCGACCAGCGTGTCAGCGGCGGTACCGGGCGTGACGCCGGCGGAATCGGGATTGCCCTGCGTGAGCGCGCCGGAGCCGGCCTTCACGAGAAGCGAGTCGACGTGGCCGTGGTAGCAGCCGGAGAACTTGATGATCTTGTTACGACCGGTGTAGCCACGGGCGAGGCGGATGGCGGACATGGTGGCCTCGGTGCCGCTGTTGGTCATGCGGACCTTCTTCACCGCCGGGACGCAGGAAAGGATCAGTTCGGCCATCTCGACCTCGAGAGGGTTCGGGGTGCCGAAGCTCGTACCGCGGTCGAGGGCCTCGCGGATCGCCGCGCGGATATCCGGGTCGTTATGGCCATGGATGGCCGGGCCCCAGGTCAGGACGAAATCCACCAGTTCCTGGCCGTCGGCCGTGGTCAGACGGGCTCCGTTGGCCGACTTCGTGAAGAAAGGCGTGCCCCCGACCGAGCGGAAGGCCCGGACCGGGGAATTGACGCCGCCCGGGATCATCGAGAGGGCGCGTTGGAAAAGCTGCTCCGAGGTATTCACGGGGCAATCTGATGAAGAAACCTAGCCCCGGGGCAAGGGCTGAGTCAGCCGGGCCAGCCCCAAGTCCAATCCCCATAAAATCCTGTTCAACCTCCGGCCTCAGCTTAGCCTGC
>CALQQQ010000086.1 GCA_943332745.1 Opitutus sp. GAS368
GATGTTCTTGGCTACGACCAAGCATTTCGCTAGCATGCAGCTCGGCCTGAGGCGGGTAGCCGTACTTCTCGTGGATCCGGCGTCTCATCCTCGCGATCGAAGCCTGAGTTTCGTGCCACTCTGCATGATGTACCAATAGTCCGCTCAGGTTGAACGTCCGTGTTTGTGAGCCTTGGCGGCCGGTGTCGCCGCTTTCATCGACGTAGAGCAGATGCATGAGCCTGATTGACCGAACCGGCGCCAGTTTATCAAAGCAGGGAATCTGGCTTCTTTGGTGAGGTGTTTCCCGCCTCACGCCGCTCACTTATACGCGGAGACGGGCTTTGGGACGATGCCGAGGCGTTTATAATCAAAGCCGGTGGCGAGGGGCTCGTAGGTGCCGACGAGTTCAACCGAGCGGTCAGGCGTGATCGCAGCTTCCATGCCCATGCCCCAGTAGGCGGCGTTAATAACGAGCCGCCGCAGACCGGCACTCCGGAAATCATCCCCGCTGCCCATGGTGGATTGAAAGACGCGGGCTTCTTTGCCGCTGCTGGTCCGCCAAGTCTTGAACCAGGCCACGGGCAGGGCTTCGAGTTTCGGGTTGGGTAGATCGTCGTGCTTCCGCCCCATGAGCGGTTGGCCCCAGACGAGCGCCGTACATCCGCTCGGTAGGCTGCCGCCTTCTTTGTAAGTGCGATACACATCTGAGTTGCCCCAGATGTCCTCCACGCCACGGAGAATAGGATGATCTTTCTGACCTTCGACGATGAGGCCCCGCGTGGAATCAGCATGGTAGCGTCCATGGTGACCGCGGAAACTGCCGCCGAGGATATCTTCGCCCCAATTAACCTGCTTGCCGCCGATCTTGTAAGGTAACTGGGCGTGGAAGCCGTGGTTGGCCGTGCGTAAGGCGATGAAGGGTTTGCCTGAATCCACATACTTCACGATGAGTTCTCGCTCCGACATGGGCAGCGTGAGTAAGCGGCAGAAGAAGATGACCTGATCCGCTGAGGCGAGGTGCTCAAGGCCAGCGATGTGGTGCGTCTTGAACTCTTTCTCTTTACCTTTCTCGGGGTAGACCGGCATGGTCGGGTCGACGAGGCCTTGGTCGCTCAACGCGTAGAGTACCGTGCAATCGAACCCATGACGGGTGCTGAGGATCTTCGCCAACATGGGCATGGACTGTTCGCTCCGGTATTCTTGGTCGGCCGCGATGAGGACGATGTGCTTACCTTTGCCTGGGCCTTCACCGCCGGCATAAGTCAGCCATTGGGGATTTTCAGGTACCGGATGGGCCAGGCCATTTAGGCTCCAGAGGAGTACGGCGAGTCGGAGTAATTTCATGAGAGGTGAGGTCGCCGCTTACTTCGCGGGGATTTCATTGACGGTGTAATACGCCTTGGTGTGGAGCAGGGGTGCACCGGTCTTGGCACGGACTTTCGCGAAATCGAATTCATGGATGTGGCCCTCTTCGACCCGCTCGAGGCTGAGCCGGACTGACAGCCCGTCCGCTGCGGGCACGGCTTTGAGTACTTTGGGTGTGGTCTGGTCGACTTCCGGGCTGCCGTAGCCGGCATGGTAAACGTGCGTGTAGGTTGAGACGTCGTAGCTCGCCGGATTGGCTGCGGTCTCGGGGTCGACGGGTAGGGTGAACGTAATCAAGAAGCCGTCGGGCTTGATGTTGATCTCTTTTACTTCGAAGGGGGTTACGCCACTCCAGTCGATGCGTTGGAGCGCAAAGGGTTCGTTGCCGCGCACGGGCCACTGGGCGTTGGTCGTGAAGCCGCCGGCGACGAGGTGGCCTTGCGGCGAGAACTCCACGTTCATGATGCCGGTGGCGAGTCCTTCGCGGAAGGGGTAGCAAGCACCTTGCCAGACTCCGTTGACCTGTTCGGTGGTCGCACGCAGGAGGATGCTCATGGTGTAGTCGCCGAGGAAGAATTGCCCGGCGAAGGGCCCGAACTTACCACCGGTCTGATCGAGCCGGAAGCCAGATATCGATCGTCCCATCTTGATGTAAGGGAAGCGCACCGCCGGGGGCACGAACTCTTTCACGCGTTTGCGTTCAAGGTGTATCCGCGAGTTGCTGTTGGGCTTCACGGGCTCTTTGAGGTCCTTGGTGAAAGCATACCAATTGTAGCTCGCGGGGTGGCCGAGGAAGCCTCCGGGCTTCAGGTGCTTGAGCGAGCATGAGCCGTTCCAAGGTCCTTGGCTCTCAATGACGAACATTTCGCCCTGGGTATTAGCCGCGATGCCGCCGGGGCTGCGGAGGCCGCTGCACACAGGGATCATCTGACCTTGAGGTGTAATCTTAACGGCCCACCCGCGGAAGAGGTTATGCGATTCGTACGACCCGCTGAGGCCCAGCGCTACCCAGATATTACCCTGCGGATCATGCTTGGAGGCGAAGGCGAACTCATGGCCCTCGGCGTAGCCCCAATTATTGGAGAGGGTTTCGTAGCGGTCGGCGACGCCGTGGCCCTTGGTGTCACGGATGCGCAGGACTTCGCTAAAAGAAGTCGCCGTCATCGCGCCATCTTTCCACGCAAGGGAGAAGATCTCATCCTGGCCGGTCGCAAAGAGGTGGAACTCTGGTTTCGGTGGCGTGGTGAACGCGCCTTGGATAAAGTAGATGTCACCGCGGCGCGTGCCCACCGCGAGTCGCCCGTCGGGCAATACTTCCAAGCCGCCTGGCCGCATCGGAATCGTCGAGGGAATCGGGATATTGACGATGGGGTAATACTTTGCTTCCGCGGCGGCGGTACCCCACATGGCACCCAAGTCCTCGGCCGCGAGGCCGGGTGCGCAGGCGAGCAACGCCCAGACGAGGATGCAGCGGGCCGTTACCATTGGTAGTCGAGGGTGAGGGTGGAGGTGCCCGCTGGCAGCGTGAGCGGGATGAGGAGTTCATCTTCCCGCACGATGCCTTGGTGGGTATCCGTGAGGCGGACTTTCAATTTCGCGGCGGTAAAGGTTTTGGCGTCTATCGCGGCGACCTTGGCGCCACTGATAGCCCGGAAGTAGAAGGGGGCAGTACCGCTGGGAGTCGTGAAGGTGAGGGTGCGTTTGAAATACGTCTTACCATCGGCCCCGCGCACATCCTCGAAGAAGTCCGCCACTTTCACTTCACCGTATTCGTAGTGAAAGGTCGGACGTTGGAGTGCATCCAAATCATAGCCTCGGAATTGATAGCCGAGGTTCTGGGGGAAGCCGAAGGTAGTCTTCCCCTTGGCGGGCCAATTATCCTCGAGGGATTTGAGCCGATGAAACGGCACGCCTGCGGGGAAGGGGACCATCGTATCCTGGGCGCGCGGCTGGAAGGAGCCTAAGTCGACATTGGCGAACTCGCCCTTCCACAGTTGTCGCAGGGTCATCTCCTCCGAATCGAAGCCAAGGCTGATGCGGCCAGGGTAGCCTACGGCGATGCCTCGGTAGCCGATATTGCTGCGTCCGCGACAAAGCTCGGCTACGTCCGTTACGCGCAGTTCCTTGGACTGACGGGAAAGCCCGAGCGGATTCTTGGCCTGCGTGCCGGCTTCGAGGTAACGCCAGAGAGCTTCAATCTGTTGGGCAGAATCGCCGCCGAGCACATCGGGGCGCAGGCTTTGGCCGCCCGGCCAATAGCTCGGCATGATGATGCCAGGGTGGAAACGCTGCGGTGAGCGCATGTAGAGGTGGAACCAGTTTTTTTGAATGCGTTGGGTCATTCCGACTAAGTCGAGGGCGCCGGCCCCGGCGGATTTTTGGCCGTTAAAATCATGGCACGCGATACAGCTGAAGCCTTTGGTGCCCATCATCTCATAGCCGGCATTTTTTGATTCCTGTAAGTTGGGCACGTCGGGCAGGACGGCTTTCTCGAGGTGGTCGACCTGGCTAAAGAGTCCGACCAGCGGGCGCATATGGGCTTCGCCAAACTGCGGCATGGCCGTCGCAAGGTAAGGGCGTGGCCGTGCTCCTTGGAGGAGCGCCCCTTCGAGTCCGCCGGTGGTGAGCTTTGCCCCCACGTCGGAAAGCGTCGGCGGCAAGCGACCTTGATCGCCTAAAGCCGGTGCCGTCCCGGTGAAGAGTGCGTTGCGGGCTGGAGCGACGCCGCCGAGCCCGCGACGGTCGTGGCAGGCGAGGCAATTAAAGCGGGTGAGTTCCAGTTGGAGGGTTTGCTCGGGTGTAGCGGTGAAGCCGCTGGGGCGAGTCAACGCGGCGCGAATCATCGCGCGTTGATCGGCCGAGAGGTCGAAGTGTGCCCAGGCACCGGGCTGTCCGCTGAGGCACCCTTGCTCGAGATTCAATTTGGCCAAGGGCATTGCGGGCGTCGCGGTTACGCCGACGTCATCATGGCAACGCGCACAACCCATGCTGGCGAATTTCTGGCGCCCTTCAGCGGCGAGGGCGCGATCGACGGCCGGGCTTTGGAAAGCGGCGATGGGTTGATCCGAGACCGACAACATCGCAGAGGGAATCGCCTGCCGCGGAAATTGCGGGCCTTGCAGCTCGAAGTTTAGCGAGGGCTCCCGGCCAGTGTGGTAATAATCTAAGCGGAGTTTCCGCCAGCCCGCTGCAAGCGAGGCCTTGCCTTCGACTTGGACGACCCCGCGTCGATCGCGGGGTTCTTGGTTGAGTACCTCCTTACCGTCAATCTGCAGGGCACCGCCGTTCGCTTTGAGGAAGAACGTATACTGGCCGGTTGCTGGGAGGTTGATCCAGCCTTCAAAGCGGATCGCCATGTGATGATGTATCCGCTCGAGGTTGGTCAGCGCGAAATCGTCAATTGTGCCAGCCCGCTCGGGCTCGATGGATTCATGTTTAAGTCCTTCCCAGACCTGCCCGCGGTACATGGTGTAGGCCAAGTGCCCCGGGAGGCGTGTATCCCGAAGTAGATAATGGGCGATGCTCTCGATTTCACGCGGCGGTAATCGTAAGTCCGGCATGCGACCAGAGGGGCGACTCAGGTGCGGTTGCCGCAGGAAATCCGTCAGGCTCTTGAAACTATATTTCTGCTCCAGTTTACCGAGGGGCGTCGAAGTTTTGGCCATCGTCTCGTGCCCTTGCGCATCACGTGGTGAATGGCAGGCCGCACATCCCCGGCTATGGAAAAGTTTCTCTCCTTGGGCGGCCGCGACCGCATCCGGCTGTTGGGGGGCGAACGTGGGCGGCTTGAGGGATAGCAGAAAGTGCGTCAGCTGCGTGGCGGCGGTGGCTCGTTCGGCCTCGGTTAATTTTCCAAGCACATCGGGCATCGTTGCACCTGGCTTGATGGCGTGCGGAGTGCGGAGGTAAGTCGTGAGGTAATCCGGATGGAGCCGTGCTCCGATGCCGCTGAGTCTCGGAGCTTTCTTGGAAGTAGCCGCGAGTGCCGGCGACGATTCGTGGCAGGCTACGCAGTTGAGTTCTTCGATTAAGAGCTGCCCCTTAAGGGCCCCGTCGAGTTGCGCACCCGTGATACCCGGCACCCGGACTTCATTGGCGTATGCGACGGGCCCCAGCAGGAGGATCGCTCCGATGAAGTAAGCTATCCGCCCGAGTGAAAGGGTAGGGTGGGGTTTAGCCGGGGTGGGCATCGGGTTATCTAGGAGCCACGGGGCGGGGAAGTGGAGTGTAAAGGTGGGCGTAAAGCGTGGCCCCGCTTTGCCGCGGGCGGCTTAACGTTTCTGTGGATGGCCTGGGCTTGACCATCGCCCGTAGCCCCCCATTACTGACCTTCCTTCGAATTAACGAAGGACCTGGAGAGGTGGCTGA
>CALQQQ010000087.1 GCA_943332745.1 Opitutus sp. GAS368
CAAAGGCTCCTAGGACCGCGTCGTACCCGTCGGCGAGACCGCGCTCGTCGCCTTGCAGGCTTACCTTAAGGCCGGCCGGCCGAAACTCGTGCGCCCGAAGACCGGTAGCGCGCTCTTCCTCAGCGCTCGCGGCGTCGCCATCTCCCGCAAGACTTTTTGGCTCGGCGTGAAACAGGCGGCTCAAAGGGCCGGCGTTTCCGTGCCGGTGAAGCCGCACCTCTTGCGCCACGCCTTCGCGACGCACCTACTGGAAGGCGGCGCGGACCTGCGTTCGATCCAAGAGATGCTGGGTCACGCCGACATCGCCACGACACAGATCTACACGTCAGTCGACCGTACAGCCTTGTCAGATGCGCACCGTCGACACCACCCACGCGGGCGGGGCAAGGGGCGTTAACGTCCTAATAGGACGAAGAGGCCGCCGATGATCGAGGCCGCGGTGAGCGCGCCAATCACGAAGCGGGTACCGAAAGGGATCTCGAGCGGAGCCAGCTCTTCATCGGCGTCGGTCGGACGGACCACCGCTTCGCGGAGGATCGAGAAATAGTAGTGGATGCTGATCGCGACGCCGAGGAGGGCGGCGCCGAGGATCCACCAGAGCTTGGCGGACACGAGCAGCACGAGAACGAGTAGTTTCGCGATGAAGCCGACGGAAGGCGGCACGCCAGCGAGGGAGCCGATGCCGAAGCCGAGCGAACTGGCGAGGAGCGGCGAGCGACGGAGCAGTCCGCGGAGCGCGAGCTGCGGGCGGCGATGGTCTTCGACGGCCGGCAGGGAGACGAGCGCCTGGGCGGTGAGGAAAGTGCCGATGACGTAAGCGAGGAGGTAGATGACAATGACCTGTTCGACGTCGTAGCCGAAGGCGGTGACGCTAGGGAGGACGAGCGCGGCCGTGACGGCGGCGAGGATGAAGCCGGCGTGCGAGACGCCGGAGAGCGAGAGCGTGCGCTTCACGTCGGTCGTGGCGAGGGCGCCGAGGTTACCGACGAGTAGGGTCAGGACGGCGGTGACGCCGAGGAGCGGAGCGAGCTTCACGGCGATCGGGGCGAACGGGCCGGTGGCGAGTAGCACGAGGGTGAACGCACCGGTGGCCTTGGAGGCCGTACCGAGGAAGGCGGTCGTTGGCGTCGGGGCGCCTTGATAGACGTCCGGGATCCAGGTGTGGAATGGGAAGGCGCCGAGCTTGAAGGCGACCCCGCTGAGAATGAGGGCGATACCGGTCAGCGTCAGGGGCGAGATCGTGTGTGCGCTGGACTGGGCGGCGAGGGCTTTACCAATCTGGGTGAAGTTGAGCGAATCGGTTACTCCTGGGACCGCACCGAGCGCACCGTAGACCAGCACGATGCCCATGAGGAGCAACGCCGAGCTAAGTCCGCCAGCGACAAGGTATTTCACGCCGGCTTCGAGCGAAGCTTCGCTGCGGCGGAGGTAACCGACGAGCACGTAGAGGCCGACGGCGGCCGTCTCGAGCGAGAGAAAGAACGTGACGAAGTGGTTCGACTGCACGAGGAGCATGAACGCGGCGGTGACGACTAGCAGCACATGATGGTAGTCGGCGACGGCGGCATCGCGTTCGCGCAGGAAGCCTTCGGCGAGGAAACTGGTCAGTAACGCCGACAGCAGGAAGACGATGCGCACGCCAGCGGTGGGCAGATTCTGGCGGAGGAGGCCGGCGAACGACTCGACGTCGGTCGGTTGGACCCAGGGCCCATTGGTGAGCGCCATGACGGCAACGAGGACGAGGCCGACGCGAGCGGTGATCGGGATGAGCGAGCGGAGAGCCTTAGGGAGGAACATCGCCTGCACGAGGCAGACGAGCGAGAGCCCCGCGACGGCGATCTCGGGCAGGATGGACAGCCAGTCAGCCGGGCGCGGGGCCAGGACTTTGAAGACCGGATCGATATCGGCGAGGAAAGGAATCATCGGACGGAAAGCTTAGCGTTGGGCAGGAGCGGCGGTGGCAGGCTTGACGGCTTTGACCGGCGCCTTGGCGTTATGTTGCGAGAAGGTGGTAATACCAGTGGCGACGGGATTGACGGACTTCGTGATGAGCGAAGGGACGAAGCCAATCGTCAGCGAAGCACCGAGCAGGATGAAAGCGGCGAAGCGCTCGGCCCAACCAAGGTCGCCGAACGGCGCAGCGGCGAAACGCTTCTCGAGCGCCTCGGAGGCCGGACCGAAGAACGTCGAGGCCACGGCGCGGAGGGCGTACACGGCGGAGATGACGACCGTCGAGGCGACGAGGGCCTGCAGCCAGAGCGGCTGAGCGCGCAGGGCGAGGAAGACACCGACTTCGCCCCAGAAGTTGCCAAAGCCCGGAAGGCCGATGGAGGCCATGGTCGCGGCGATAAAGAGCGCAGCGAGAATCGGTGTGCGCGTGGCGAGTCCGCCCAGTTCGTCGAGGCGGTAGGTGCCGGCACGGGCACGGACAGCGTTGGCGAGTAGGAAGAGAGCGGCGCAAGAGAGGCCGTGTGCGACCATCAGGAATGCGGCGGCATCGAGGCCGTCGGCCTTGCCGGACGCGCCGCAAACCCAAATGCCGAGGAAGATCGGACCCATGTGGGCGACGGAGCTCCAGGAGAGCATCTGCTTGAGGTCGCGCTGGGTGAGGCAGATCAGACCGACGAGCACGACGTTGGCCACGGCGAACCAGAGGAACCAGGTGCCGAGGGAGCCGCCGGTGATGTCGAGGCTGCTGAGGCCGAGGAGGATGATGCCGTAGAGCCCGAACTTCTTGAGGGCCCCGGCGTGGAGCATCGAGACCGGCGTCGGCGCGGCGGAGTAGCCGGGGGCGGCCCAGGAGTGGAAGGGGAAGAGCGACGCGAGCGTGCCGAGGCCGAAGAGCACGAGCGCGCCGGTGGCGGCCGGGATGGACTTCGCGTTCTGGAGGCCGTTCGCGACGCTTTCGAACGTCGCAACGCCGTACTCGACGCCCGAAGCGTCAATGGCCATGAGGATACCTGCTAGCGACGCCATGGCGCCGGCGGTCAGGTAAATTGCCATCTGCATGGCGGCAGGCCGACGACCTTCGCCGCCCCAGAAAAGCGTGAGGATGAACGTCGGGATCAACGCGAACTCGTGGAAGAAGTAGAAGCCGACGAGGTGATTGGTGCCGAACACGCCGAGCGTGCCACCGAGCATGAACATGATGAGCCCGAGGTAGGTGTTACGTCCTTCCACTTCCTGGGTGAGCGCTTTGATGCCTGCAGCTAGACCAACTAGGGAGGTCATCGCGAGGAGTGGCGCGCCGAGTCCGTTAAGCGCGAAGCCGAAGCCCCAGAAGCCTTCCGACTGGAACTGCTGCGGCGCGGTGCTCGGGTTGGACCAGAGGATGAGCAGCCAGGGGCCAAGGACGGCCGGGATAGCGAAGCCGCCGAAGGCGAAGCCCGAGGCGAAGCTGCGGGGGAGGTCGCGTCCAGCGAGCAGGATCAGGCCGACAAGAATCGGGGCCGTGATGGCGAGCGCGAGGAGTGTAGCGGGAAAAGTGTCCATGAATTAGCGAGCGATAAGGAACCAAGCCAGGAAGAGCGAACCGAGGACAATCCAGAGCGCGTAGGCACGGGTCTGGCCACGGTGGAAGGAACGGCCGGTGAGGTAACCCAAGACGGCGGGGACGCCGCCACCAATCCAGCGCACGGCGACACCGTTGATGAGCAGGAGGTCGAGGAAAGCGACGAACTCGGCGAGGCGACGCTGCACGGCGTCGACGTACCAGCGGTATAGTCCGTCGATCCAGCGGTACTCGAGGACATGGTAGACGCGGGGCGAGACGACCTGCAGGGCGTCGGCGCCACGGACGGTGCCGTAGAACTTCAGCGCCCCGAAGAAGCCGACGATGAGCGAGATCAGGCCGACGATGGTCGAAGGAGCGGAAAAGTGGAAGGCGACTTCACCGAGGGCCTTGCCAATCGGCTGGAGCGATCCCGCGGGGATGATCGTATGGGCGAGGAAGCCGCCGGCGACGGAGTAGACTAGGCCAAGTACGACGAGCGGCAGGGTCATCGTCCAAGGCGACTCATGGGCGTGCGAGGCTGCTTCGGAGTTGGCTTCGCCGAGGAAGACCAAGCGGATCATGCGGCCGCTGTAGAGGCAGGTCGCGAGCGCGGCGAGGGCGAGGAACGCGAAGATGACGAAGTGACCGTCGTGGTAGGCTGCCTCGATGATGGCATCCTTGGAATACCAGCCAGCAAGGAAGGGTACGGCGCAGTTCGAGAGCGTTGCGGCGATGAACGTCGCGGCGGTGAGCGGCATCTTCTTCAGCAGGCCGCCCATCTTGAGCATGTCCTGTTCGTGGTGGCAGCCGTGGATGACGGAGCCGGCGCCGAGGAAGAGTGTGGCCTTGAAGAACGCATGCATCGCCATGTGCATGAGCGCGAGGTCGGGGCGGCCGAGGCCAATCGCGCAGCCCATGATGCCAAGGTGCGCAAGGGTCGAGTAGGCGAGGGACTTCTTGATATCCGTCTGGGCGAGCGCGCAGAGGCCGGCGAGCGCGGCCATGCCGGCGCCGGAGATTGCGATGACCTGCAGGACTTCAGGAGCGAGCAGGAAGCTCACGCGGGCCATGAAGTAGACGCCCGCGGCCACCATCGTCGCGGCGTGGATGAGCGCGGAGACGGGCGTCGGGCCAGCCATCGCGTCCGTGAGCCAGACGTGCAGGGGGAACTGGGCGGACTTGCCGAGGAAGCCACACATGAGCAGTGCGCCGACGGCGAAGGGGACGACGGGTCCAGCGGCGGCGGCGTGGTCCTTGAGAGCGGCGAAGTCGAGCGTGCCGTAGAGCGAGAGGCACATCGCGATGCCGAGGATGAACCCGAGGTCACCGACGCGGTTGACGATGAAGGCCTTCTTCGAGGCGGCGGCGGCGTAATCCCTGTCGAAGTAGTGCGCGATCAGCATGTACGAGCTGAAGCCCACGAGTTCCCAGAAGATGAACGTCATGAGCAGGTTGTCCGCGACGACGATGCCCAGGATGGAGAACATGAAGATCGAAAGACCGGCGAAGAAACGCCCACGGGCCGGGTCTTCCTTCATGTAACCGACAGAGAAGAGGTGAATCCACGCGGCGACGAATGACACCACGAAGAGCATCAGGCGCGCGTTGGCGTCGATGAGGTAGCCGAAGCCGAGGCTGACGCCGCCGAACTTCGCGAGCTCGACGTGCCAGGTGAGGGCGCCAGCGGTGGCCGACGTGAGCAGTTGTAAGGAGAGGCCGGCGATGACGAAGGCGGTGCCAGTGGAAAGCCAAGCAGCGATACGGCCGGCACGGCGCAGGAACAGCGCGGAAATCGCGGCGGCGCCCAGCGGCAGGAACAGGATCCAGTGGACCAGAGACGAAAGGTCGGAAGGCATCGGAAAGGCTTAGTCGCGGAGGGTGGTGAGCGCGTCGGACTGCACGGTGCCGCGTTTGCGGAACAGGGCCACGATGAGCGCGAGGCCGACGGCGACCTCGGCGGCCGCGACGGTGATGACGAAGAAGACGAGGACGGCGCCGTCCATGGTGCGGTTGAAGCGCGAGAAGGCGACGAGCGCGAGCGTGGCGGCGGCGAGCATGAGTTCGAGGCACATGTAGACGACGAGCAGGTTACGGCGGATAAGTACGCCAGTCAGGCCTAGGACAAAGAGTAAGCCCGCCAGGATGAGGTGGTGAGCGAGAGAGGTATTTTCCATGGAGGAAAGATTAGGCTTTGGACTCGGGGTTGTCCTTACTCAGCGA
>CALQQQ010000088.1 GCA_943332745.1 Opitutus sp. GAS368
CGGGCGACGGCGACGAGCAACAGCACGAGCCAAGGCCAGCCAGTATCGGCCTTAGGTAAATGGTCCTGAACGGCCAGCACGGCGGCGGCCAGGCCAAGGATGCCGACGATGCGACGGAATTTCTGCCAACCCGAGATGCGCTCCCAATCCTCGCGAAATGCCAGCATCAGGCCTAAGGCCGCGATACCAGCCAGTGCGATCCAGGGCTTCGCCGGCGGGTGGTCGATGAAAGCGAAGGTCGCGACGCCGGCGAGGGCCTCCGAAGACCAGCGGACGAGCTCCGAGCGCGTGCGCGTGCCGACGACCAAGGTAGCCGCGGCGGCGAGCGCCCAGATCAACCAGACGAGATGCGAATCCACGAGCCATGCCAGCCCGGCGCCGACGAAGCCAACCGCCGCCAAGAGCAACACCTCGAAGACAAGCTGACTTCGGCCCCGCTCCAGTAGGCCGGCGAGCGCGGCGACTGAGGCGATAAGCAGGGAAACTGTCGCCCGATCCGCCTCTGCCCCTTGTGCCAGGAAAAGCGCGATGAAAGCCGGAGAAAAGAAGCTCGCGAGTTGGAAAGCCGCACGGGCATCACGCCCAAGCAACACCGCATCGTCCTTTACCAAGCGCTCGCCAATCCAGAGCACGAGGAACGAACCCAGCGCAGCGAGTTGCAGCGGCAGATAATTCGCACCGTTCGACGGGATGGCGTCGTAAAGGAATAACAGACAGGCCTGAGAGCCGATTAACCCCAGCACGCCAGCGGAGCCCCACGGGCCGCGCACCATCAGGATGACGCCCAGTAAGGCAATCATACCGGCACCCGTCGCCGTAGACCCAGGCGCCGCACCGGACCCAATGGAGAAATACACCGCAACGGTGGCGAAGACGACCGCGAGCTGGCCGAAGAGCTTGCTGCCCTTGGCCAGGGCGACGAAGGCGACGCCGAAGGCCACGAGGAACTGGACCAAAGCGGCCTGAGCCGGGCTTTCACAGACCCGCATCTTATCGAGTCCGTAAGTAGCCCAGGCGGCGAACTGCCAGACCGCGAGACCAGTGGCGGCAAGCACCTCTCCCAAGTCCTTGCGCTTGGCCGAAAAACGGAGGCCGCCCCAGAAAAGACCCGCGCCAACCAAAGCCACCTCGATGACACGCACAATCGGCGGAATCGTGGAACGCAGGTTGAGCCAGATACCGAGGAAGACGACCGCGGCGACGGCAAGCACCCCGCCCACACGCACGGCCCACCAGGCTCCGAGCGCATACTCGCCCTTGAGATCAGCCGGGGGCAAAAGCCCGAGATCGCGGAGTCGTTCAGAAAGAGGATCAGGCTGCGCGACAGTAGCTCGAACCGGAGCGGCTGGCTGCACCGCCGTCGGCGGGAGAGGCGGAGGCGCGATGGGTGCAGAGGCAACGGAGGGAACCGGAGCGGCCACCGAAGACGCCGCGACCGGATTCGCCGGGCTCGCTGGCAACCTTTTATCCAAGACCGCTAAACGCTGTTCCAGCGATTTCACTTCCCCAATGAGAATGAAGAAGCGGATCGGTAGATAGATACCGAGTCCCACGCAGGCAAAGCCAATCAAGACCGAGAACGCTTCCATGCCCTCAAACTACGCCCCCACCCCAGAGAGGCGAGGCTTAGCTGCCCAGCCCTATATCGAATTTTTCAATAACCCCTTCCTACACTCAGACGATGGAGCGGCCCCGGAGCCAAACGCCGCCCACTTCCGGCCGGACCGAGGAACCGTCCCAATGGAATGCCATAAGGTCAGCCGGCTGACCTATCGCCAAGACTCCCCTACCCCCGACCTGCCGGCCGGGTGCGACCGTCAGCAACGCGACAGCTTCGCCCAAGGTCAGCCCCACTTGGTTCACGAGCACGGGAATCGCCGCGGTCATGGGCAAAGCCGCCCCAGCGAGGTAATTGCCCGTACCGTCGTCGATGGCGAGGAAGCCATCGGCTCGAAGCTCAACCTTACCACCGATGGGGGTCTCATACTTGCCGGCGGGCAGGCCGCCTAAGGTAACCGTATCAGAGACGACCAATGATCGCTCGAGGCCTTTGGCCCTGATCATGGCCTTAAGCTGCGCTGGCGTGAGGTGATGTCCGTCAGCAATAAACATGGCGGTCAGGCGATCGTCCGCCAACTGCGGCCAAAGATGGTTATGACGCCGATTCAACATCGCGTGCGAACCGTTGCCGAGGTGCGTGGAAAGGGTCGCGCCGGCGTCGACCGCCGCGGTAATCTGTGCGGCGTCGGCAGAAGTATGGCCAAGCGAGACCGTGACGCCGGACTTCACGAGATGGCTGATATAAGCAGGCGCCTCTGGCCAGTGCGGCGAAAGGGTAACCAGCTTCACGAGCCCGCCGGCGGCCAGCTGCCATCGATCGAACTCGGCGACGGATGGCGCACGGACGTCGGCCGCGGGGTGCGCGCCTCGCGGGCCGTCCTCCGGAGCGATGTGCGGTCCTTCGACATGGATACCGGCGACCATCGCGGCGACTTCCGGATGCTGCGCGCACGCCTCGCGAATCGTCCTTAAGGCAGCAATAAGTCGGGCTTCCGGCGCGGTAATGAGTGTCGGCAGGAAAGTCGTGACGCCCACCTTGAGCATCGCTTGGCAAAGGGCCCGGACGGTCGCGACGTCGAGTGTGAGTCCATTGAGGTCATGGCCGGCATAGCCATTAACCTGCAGGTCGACGAAGCCCGCGCTGAGCCACTGCTTCTCACCATGCTCCTGGAAGTCGATTGCCTTGATCAGCTCGCCCTCGGTCGTGACCACGACGCCCCTGCCCGTCGAAGGATCGCGGCCGAGGATGCGCTGGGACGAGGAGGCGGACACGGCTCAGCGGGAAAGCTCCGAAGCGGCGGCCGCGTCGATATACAGCGTACAGTCAGCGTGCTGCTGGACGATTGAAGCCGGACAGGTCGGCGTCACCGGACCTTCGACGGTTCCCTTAACGGCGACGGACTTGCGCTTGTCCGGCACGGAAAGGATGAGGCAGGCGCTCTTCATGATCTGACGGATAGACATCGAGACGGCCTGCTTGGGCACGTCATCGAAGGTCGGGAACCAGCCTTCCCCGAACTGCTGCTGGCGGCAGGCGTGATCGAGGTTCACCACGATGTAAGGGACTTCGGTGGCGAAGTCGGCGGGCGGGTCGTTGAAGGCGAGGTGAGAATTCTCCCCGATGCCGGCGAAACAAAGGTCAATTGGACAGGCAGTGATGCGGTCGTTCAGGCGCTTGAGTTCGGCGGCCAGATCCTTGGCGTCGCCGTCCACGGGAATGAACTCGGGCTGGGCCGGAAGCTGGCTAATGAAACGTTCGCGCAGGTATTTACGAAAGCTCGCCCCATGCGACTCAGGCAGTCCGACATATTCGTCGAGATGGAAGACGGTGACCTTAGACCAATCGATGCCGGATTCCTTCACCAGGCACTTCAGCGTCTCGAACTGGCTGGCACCAGTGGCGACGATGATGTTCGCGCGGCCTTTCTTGGCCAAGACATCGCGTAGTACCTTGGCACCTTGCGCGGAAGCGGCCTGGCCCATGGCGGCGGCATCAGTGAGTTTCTGGATTTTCATGGGAAAGGGGTCAGCCGACACTTGCCCGAAGCGCAGCCTCGGGCAAGTGCCTATCCCGACCCCATTCGGCAGGAAACCTTCTATTAGCCGACGAGATTCAAGCCACGTATCGATGCCCATACTCTGGTGCCTGGCAGTACCTTTGGCCGGAGGATAAATTTGTCGCGAAGCCCCATGCCCAAAGCAGCTCCGCGTGGACTAATTGGCCGCTCTTCACGGTCGGACTCGTCCAGCGCAGCCACAGCGACGAGACGATCCGGAAAATCCTGGGCGGAAACATGCTGCGGTCCTGAGAGCGAACCAGGTTGCGGAGCAAGCCGGGATAACCCCGAGGGAATCGACCCTAGGTGTCACGGGTTGCACCTACGCAGTCACACGACTGCGTTCGGCCATGCTCTCCGTCATCCGTTCGGCCGCCTTGGTCGGAGTCGAAGCCGTCCCTGTCGAGATTGAAGTCAATACCGGCGAGCTCGGCGAACACGGGCTTTGGTTGGTCGGACTTCCAGACGCAGCCGTTAAAGAATCCGAAGAGCGGGTGCAATCCGCCCTCCAGAACAGCGGCCTGCGCCTGCCGGAGACGCGCACGACTATTAACCTCGCACCCGGCGACCTGAAAAAAGAAGGCGCGATCTACGACCTACCCATTGCGCTCGGCATTGCGGCGTCGACGGGGCAGCTGGATCGAACGTTCCTGAAGCACTACCTCATCGCCGGTGAGCTCGCCCTCAGTGGCGCGACTCGGCCCCTCCGCGGGGGCGTGGCGATGGCTATCCTGGCGCGCAAATCCGGTCTGCGCGGGGTCATCCTACCCCGTGCCTCGGCCGAAGAAGCCTCACTTGTCGGCGGCATCGAAGCGATCCCCGTGGACACGCTCGACGGCGCCCTGCGATTCCTGACCGGCGAAGCGAAAGTCGAACCGCTGACGCCGAAGCCAGCGGCGGAGGCGACGTCGGCCGATGGCCAGCCCGACTTCGCCGAGGTCAAAGGCCAAGCAGGCATCCGCCGAGCGGTCGAAGTCGCCGCCGCGGGCGGCCACAACCTGCTGATGATCGGCCCACCGGGCTCTGGCAAATCGCTCATCGCGAAACGGATCCCGACCATCCTGCCTGCTCCCGACGCTGAGGAATTCCTTGAGATCCTTGGGGTGCATTCCGCGGCCGGCATGGCGCTCGCTGACGCACGTCGCGGCTGGCAACGGCCGTTCCGCTCGCCGCACCACACCATCAGCGACATCGGGCTCATCGGCGGCGGCAGCATTCCCGGCCCCGGCGAAGTCTCGCTCGCCCACCTCGGCGTACTCTTTCTCGACGAGCTCCCAGAGTTCCGCCGCTCCGCGCTTGAGGTATTGCGTCAACCGCTCGAAGACGGCCAGGTCACCGTCTCGCGCGCGGCGGCTAAGGTCACCCTGCCTGCGCGCCTGATGTTGGTCGCGGCGATGAATCCGTGCCCGTGCGGACACCTCGGCGATCGCCGTCGCGAATGCCGCTGCTCGCCGATGCAGGTGCGCAAGTATCGGGGCAAGATCTCGGGACCGCTCCTCGATCGTGTAGATATTCAGGTCGAAGCACCGGCGTTAACCCTGGAGGAACTCCGTAACGCGGCACCCGGCGAAGCCTCCGCTGCCATCCGTGGGCGCGTCGAAGCGGCACGAGCCAAACAACGTCTTCGCTTCGGCACCCGAACAGGCGGGTGCAATGCCCTCCTCGGCGGTCGCGAACTCCGTGAGTATTGCGCCCTCGAAAAAGCCCAGGGCGACCTCCTCCAGCAGGCCATGGAGAAACTGAGTCTGTCTGCTCGAGCCTATGACCGTATTCTACGGGTCGCCCGTACCATTGCCGACCTCGCGGAGGCCGAACGCATCGCCACCGTCCACTTATTAGAGGCCATTCACTATCGTTCGCTGGACCGAAACTGAAAACGCTCGCCCACCCTCAGGAAATGCCTCCAATGAGGCCCTCCCCATGAAAACCCTGCACAAGCTCGGGCTGGTCTGCCTGCTCGCCCTCCTGGCCCTGCCCCTCGGCGCGGCCGAGAAGATCCGCGTCCTGATCCTCGACGGACGCAATAACCACGACTGGATCCGCACGACCG
>CALQQQ010000089.1 GCA_943332745.1 Opitutus sp. GAS368
GAGCCGGCGATCGTGGTCATCATGCTCGGTACCAACGACACCAAGCCGCAGAACTGGAAGTTCGAGGCCGAGTTTGACGCCGACTACCGCGAGCTCGTGAAGTCTTTCCAGTCTTTGAAGTCCAAGCCGAAGGTGTTCGTCTGCCGCCCGGTGCCGGTCCCCGGTAAGGGGAACTACGGCATCAACGAAGAGAACATTCAGAAGGAGATCCCGCGCGTCGACGCACTCGCTAAGGAGTTGGGCTGCGGCGTGATCGACATGCACGCGGCGCTGGAGAAAACCCCGGAGCTGCTACCCGACCGCGTGCACCCGAACACCGCGGGTGCGGGCGAGATGGCTAAGGCTGCGGCCAAGGCGATCGCAGGCAAGTAAGCCTCAGCGGCGTGAAGCCGGTGGGCCGAGGATGCGCCCGAGCACTTCTTGGGCCGCTGCTCGTAGTTCCTGCCAGCGTTGAGACGGGTGGGCGGGCCCGTGCGCGATGAGTTGCAGCGTGCTGCGCCATTCCAAGACGGCGCGTTCGAGGTCGCCTTGGCCCGGCCCGTGGCCGTCGGCGCCGAGTGGTGGAATCTTGCCGTGCAGGGCGAAGCCCTTGAGTGCCTCGGCGCAGCCTTCGCCGAACCCAGCGGGCAGCCCTTCGCGCAGATACCCTTCGGCGGTAAGGGATTTATAGGCCAGACGGCAGCAAGCGCCGAGGCGGCTGGAATTACGTCCGGCCGAGGCCACGCGTTCGCCCGCGCGGAGCTCGGCGAGGTCCCAGGCAATCGCGTGGGTGTCGTACGCCAGATCTTCGAGGGCAGCGGCGACCGCGAGGCCTTCGCCGTGCTGGAAGAGTGAGGCGACGTGACCACGTTCGGTCGGTCGCCCGGCGGTGTCGATTAGTCCGAGCTTCTTCCAGAGACGTCCAGCGCGGGCTGTGTGGAGGGTGCCGCCGCCGAGGACTTCGCGCAGGTTGATATCCTGCTTCTCGACCTGTCGGCGCGGTGGATTAATCAGCGGATGATTATCCGCATCAGGCCAGACGCGGACATCGGCGCGGGAGTAGTCCAGCTTCACTTGGACGCTGTCGCGACCGAGGAAGATTCCGCCGTGAGCCAGCCCGCCCTGGGTGAGCTTGGGGAGCAGCGGCAGGATTTCCTTCTCGAGGAGTTCGAGTTTCCAGGTACGAGGACGGACTTGGCCGCCTTCAAGTCGGCGCAGGGACTTCAGGAGCCAATCCGCCGGCGTGAGTTGCGAGGCTCCGGCTTCCTTGGGGAAGTGGGCGAGTGTGATTGTACGTCCGTAGCGCAGGCCTTCGCTCGTCTCGAGTTTGCAGGGCGTACCGTAGGGCAGGGCGCGTAGCGAATCAGGCTTGGTGAGGGCGGGATGCCACGTGCCTTTGACGAAGATGAGCGCTTGCGAGAGCGGGACGAGGTGTGTCGGCCGTTCGCGTTGCCAGGTGCCGTTTCGTCCGCAGATTTCGTCGATATGTCGCGTGGCGCCAGCTGGCGCGACGGGTGTATCGGTCGGTAGGTCTTCGTCCAGACGGTCGAGCGCGAGGTCGATTGGCTCACGGGTGAACAGCGCCTGGGCCAGTTTGGCGGCGGCCGCTTTTGGGTCTTCAGCTCGACGCATCAGCGAGAGGAAGGCTGGCCAGTCGAGGGCCTCGCAGCGTTTGAGCTGGAGGGGTTTGGCTTCACCGAGGCGGGGGCTGTCGCCGGTCCAGAGCGCGAAGCCGCGGTCATCGAGTCCACGGCGGCCGGCGCGTCCAAACATCTGGAGGAGTTCGTCGGGGCGGACTTCGCGTTCGGCGTGTTCGGCGGCGTAGCGTCGATCGGGAACCAATACAGAGCGGAGCGAGAAATTGATTCCTGAGGCAAGTCCGGTCGTCGCGACGACCACGCTCAGTTTGCCGGCCTTGGCCCAAGGTTCGATGAGTTCGGTGCGTTGGTCGAAGGTCAGGCCGCTATGATGGAGCCCGACCCCTTGGCGGAGGAGGCGATTCATGTCATCGCCGGCCATGGTGCGCTGGCTGGGTGAGAGTGGCGGGCCGTTGCCGAGGGGGAGGCCGGCGGCGATGTCGCGGGCAATCTGTTCGGCGGCCCGGCGGCGGGGCGCAAAGACCAAGATCGGGCCGAGGTCAGCCAGCACCGCCCGGATGACGGCTCGGGCGATGTGGCCCTTGATGCCGGCCGGCTCTCGGGTCTCCAGGGCGTCCAGGGACACCTCCTCAAGGGGGATGGGCCGGGTGTGCTCCTCAATGAGGGTTACCTTGCGGCCGAGGCTGCGCAGCCATTCCGCGACCGCCTTAGGGTTGGAGACGCTGCCGCTGAGCAGGAGGAGCTGGGTGGAGGGTGGGGCAATGGCTAGGACCGTCTCGTAGGCCGCCCCGCGGCGGCTGTCGGCCAACATCTGGTATTCGTCCACCACCAGCAGCTCGGGGTGCCTTCCTTCGAGGAAGCGGTGGCGTTGGGTCTCCAGGGTGGCCACCACCACCGGAGCGCCCAGGTTGTCGCTGACGTCCCCAGTCGCGATACCGACATCCCAGCCAAGGGCCAGCCATTCGGCCCGCTTGTCGTTGGCCAAGGCGCGGGTCGGGACGGTGTAGACCGCCTGGCCGCGATGCCCCCCTTTGATCAGAAGTTCGAAGACGTGGGTCTTGCCAGCGCCGGTCGGGGCTTGGATGACCACATCCTCTCCTTGGCGGAGGGCGCGGAGGGCGTCCTGCTGCCAGAGGTCGGGGAGAATGAGCCGTGAGTCCGACATGGCGACTTTCCATCAAAGCGTGGACGGCCTTAGACGCAAGCCGAGGGGGTTTGCGGTTGCGAGATTTCCGCTGACCATGCTACGACCCTTGTCGCATGGCCATTAGCACCGATCTCGCCCGCGGGCTTAAGAAAGTCGACAAGGACCTCGACTTCATGATGACGTGCTTTGTCGAGGTGCTCGAGCAGCTCGACCACAAGGACCTCGCCGGCACCTTGCCGTGGATGGGTAAACGCAAGCTGCGCGGGGTGCAGATCTTTTCCTATCGCGGCGTGCAGGCCTATTCGATCGCCTTCCAGCTCCTTAACATGGTCGAGGAAAATGCTTCCGCGCAGTCCAAGCGACTCCGCGAAGACAAGCATGGTCTCGCCTCTGATCCCGGTTCGTGGGGTCGTGCGCTCCGCGCCCTGAGTGAGGCCGGCCTGACCGACAAGCAGATCGCTAAGCGCCTCAACCGCATGCGCGTCGAGCCCGTGCTCACCGCGCACCCGACGGAAGCCAAGCGCGCCACGGTCCTCGAAATCCACCGCGAAATTTACAAGCTGTTGGTCCGTCGCGAGAACAACATGTGGACCGTCGCCGAACAGCGTGCGATCCGCGAGGAGATTAAGGTCGCGCTCGAGCGTCTCTGGCGCACCGGCGAAATTTATCACCAGAAGCCCGACGTCGCATCGGAGCTCCGGAATATTAATTACTTCCTCTCGAAAGTCTTCCCGGACGCCGTGGTCAGCATGGACCTGCGCCTGCGTCAGGCCTGGGAAGAAGCAGGCTTCGATCCCGCCCGCGTCGAGCACCCGGATTCATTGCCCCAGATTGCTCTGGGTACTTGGGTGGGTGGAGACCGCGACGGCCACCCACTAGTCACGGCGGAAGTCACCGCCCGCGCCCTGAATCTCTTCCGCACCACCGCCGTCGCCATTTGCAACGAACGCCTCGAGACCCTCGGACAGCGCCTCTCTCTCGGCGATCACCTGCAAGAGCCGCCGCCCGTATTCCTGCGGCAGGTCGCCAAGCACGCCGCTGCTCACGGCGAAGCCGGTGCGGACGCCGTCAGCCGCAACATCGGCGAAACTTGGCGTCAGTACATCAACTTGACGCGTCTTCGCCTGCCGAACGCCGAAGGCGAACTGGGGGCCGGTCAGCACCGCACCCCCGAGGGCGTTATCGCCGACCTGCTGTTCCTGCGCGAGACCTTGATTGAAGTCGGCGCGGGTCGCATCGCCCGCGCAGAGCTCGATCCGCTCCTGCGCTTTCTCCGCACCTTTGGTTTCCACATGGCTGTCCTGGATATCCGCCAGAATAGTGCCTTCCACGATAAAGCCATCGGCCAGCTCCTCGCCGCCACTGGCCAGGACGATACCCACTATGCGCAGTGGGACGAATCGCGCCGCCTTGGCTTCCTCGACTCCGAACTGCGCTCGACCCGTCCATTCATGCGCGAGCAGGCCAGTATCGGTACGGAGGCCGACGCCGTGGTCGCCTGCCACCGGACGCTCGTCACGCATATCGAGCAGTATGGCTCCGCCGGCCTGGGTTCGCTAATCGTTAGTATGACCCGCTCGGTCTCGGACCTGCTGTCCGTCTACTTGCTTGCCCGCGAAGCTGGACTGACCGCTGGCGGTGCGGAGGACGCCTACTGTCTCCTCCCTGTCGTCCCGCTCTTCGAGACGATTGGCGACCTTGAGCGTAGCACCGGCATCATGGACTCTTTCCTGTCGCATCCGATGACCAAGCGCACACTGCAGGCCCGCCGCGACGCCGGCATCACCGACGGTCTCACGCAGCAGGTGATGATCGGCTATTCCGACTCCAATAAGGATGGCGGCATCCTGGCCTCGCTCTGGAACCTTTACCGCGCCCAGCAGAACCTCGCCGCTGTCGGCGAGAAGCATGGTGTCCGCATCGTCTTCTTCCATGGCCGTGGCGGCACCATCTCCCGCGGCGCCGGCCCGACCCACCGCTTCATCGACGCGCTTCCGCAGGGCTCGATTCAAGGCGAGATGCGTGTCACCGAGCAAGGTGAGAGCATCACCCAGAAGTACGCCAACCACATCACCGCTGTGAATAATCTCGAGCTGCTGACCGCTGGCGTGACTCAGAATACCTTCCTGCACGACGTCGCCGTCCGTAGTGAGACTGCGCAATCGAAGGTCATGGACCGCCTCGCTGAATTCTCCCGTGAGGCCTACCAGTCGCTCATCCAGACCCCGCGCTTCATTGATTTCTTCCGCCAGGCCACTCCGATCGATGTCATCGAAGCCAGCCGTATCGGCTCGCGCCCGTCCCGTCGTACCGGCGCCGCCTCGCTCGAGGACTTGCGTGCCATCCCGTGGGTCTTCGCCTGGAGTCAGGCACGCTTCTATCTCTCCGGCTGGTATGGCGTTGGCTCCGCGCTGGCCCGCCTTAAGGAAGAAGACCCCAAGGGCTTCGAGGTCATCCGTAAGAACTTCGACGGCTGGCCGCCCCTGCGCTATATGCTCAAGAACGCTTCCACCAGCGTCTTGGCGTCCAATCGTAGCATGATGAAGCTCTACGGAGCGCTCGTCACCGATAAGAAGCTCCGCAGCCTCTTCCTGAACCGTATCCTCGCCGAGCACAACCTGACCCGCAAGATGCTCGACGAGCTTTCTGGTTCGAAGCTCAGCGAGGGCCGTCCGCGTCTCCGCAAAGTCATTGCGCTGCGCGAGGCTGCCATCGACCTCCTGCACGAACAACAGGTCGCGTTGCTCAAGGACTGGCGCAAGAAGGTGGCCGATGGCGACCGCAAGGAAGCCGATGCGCAATTACCGCAGATGC
>CALQQQ010000090.1 GCA_943332745.1 Opitutus sp. GAS368
ACCTTTACGACTCCGCCGTTTTCCCTTGATGCCAATACGGCCACCTTCAGCGCGGCGGAGCATGCGGCCATTCAGTATATCTGGCGAAGCATGGCTGAAGATTTCGCCCGGTTTGATGTCGATGTGACCACCGAGGATCCCGGAGTGGAGTACCTCCGGCGCACCAGTCTCGCTGGGACGACTTACGGCATGCGCGTCGTCTTCGGGCCCGACCAGAACGCCACCGGTTCGGGTGGCCAGGCCTATGTCGGTTCGTTTGGCACGATTCGTTCGAACACGCAGCCTGACGTCCCGTGCTTCGTCTACGCGGGTACCGGCGCCGGTTCCAAGTTTATGGCTGAGGCCGCGTCACATGAGGTCGGTCATACGGTCGGACTTTTCCATGACGGAACGCAGACCGGCGGTCTCCAGTATTTTGGCGGCCACGGTACCGGTGCCACTTCCTGGGCTCCGATCATGGGGGTTGGCTACTATAAGGACATCGTCCATTGGTCTAAGGGCGAATACACCGACGCGAACAATACCCAGGATGATATCGCGGTGATCGGGACCTATCTCCCCGTCGTAGCGGACGACCACGCCGGCACGACGGCGACTGCGACGGTTATCACTGGTAATACGATCACCGGCGGCGGTTTGATCAACGGCGCCACTGATATTGACATGTTCAAGATCAACGCTGGCCGCGGCAAGTTGGTCATCACTCCAAAAGTCGCCCTAATCTCGCCTAACCTTCGTCTGCAGGTCAAGGTGCTGAAGTCGGACGGTACCGTGCTCAATACTTATGATGCGGTCGGCACGGCTGGCAAGATGGCCCCGGACCCGATTACTTACACCGTTACGGAGGACGGCACTTACTACATACAGCTGGATGGCATCGCCAATGGGACGGGAGCCACCGACGGTTATACCGAATATAGTTCGCTCGGCATCTATGGGCTCACCGCCACCTGGCTTGAGCCGGGCAATAAGCCGCCCATCGCGGACGCTTCTTTCTCTACGGGGCTTTCCTATAACTACCAGACCGAGCCGAGCGCCGCCGTAAGCTTCAATGCAACCCAATCTTATGACCCGGATGGTCTCATCGTCAGTTATCTCTGGAACTTTGCGGATGTCTATCCGCAGGCCGCAGGTGGACCTCTTGCCACCCATCGCTATCGTGCCCCGGGAACCTACAAGCCCGTCTTGACGGTCACGGACGATCGCGGTGCCAGTGCCAGCACGTTGCTCACCGTCAACGTTGCTGGGCCGATTAAGTCGAACACCTTTTCAGTGGCGGTCAACTCGGCTAGTTTCGTGCGCATCAATTCCGTTAGCGACGCGGTCAATGCCAACGTCACTCTTCAGGACCAGTACGGCAACCCGCTGAAGAGCGCCGTCGTCTATGTCCGGGTATCCGGACTCGTCGCCGCGCCTACGGTCATGGCTCGTACGGATATCTACGGCAACGTCACTGTCTCCTCGCCGAAGTTCAAGCGTGGCGCCCGTGGGACGGTGCGAATCGACATCGACCGCGTGACTTCGACAACGCACACCTACTTGCCGGCCAATAACCTCGTGCCTCTTACGGTCTCCGTGACCCGCTGACGCCTCGGTCTGAATTGCTTATAGACGGGCGGCTTTCGAGCCGCCCGTTTTGTTTGGTGGGACACATACATTTGGGCTGGAGCGAAATTGGGGCTTCGATAGGTTTGGGCTACCCCGATGCCTCCCGAAATCCAACCCTCGTCCCGCCGCGAATTCCTCGGCGCTGCCGCTTTCGTACTAGCGGGCCTGGCCGCGACCTCACGTCTCCCCGCTGCTGATGTGCCCAAGACGCCCGTGAAGCGTCCACCCAACCCTTACGTTTATAAGTTCAACATCGGCAAGATCGAGGCGTTCTCGATCAGCGACGGCCACATGCTCTTCAGGCAGGGGCTCGACCTCATGTGGCCGGAGGCGGATCGCCCGACCATGAAGGAAGCCTTGATCTTCAATCGCGAACGCCTTGATGCGCTGCCGCTCTACGTGAACATTATGGGCCTGAAAATCGGCGACGAGGTCGCGCTGATCGACGCCGGCTTCGGCGAACGTCATCCCAACCCGAACTTCGGTTGGTTCGCCGAAGGCTTGCGTCAGCTCGGCATCAAGCCCGAGCAGGTCACGACCGGTTTCCTCAGCCATTCGCATTCGGATCACCTCGATGGCTTTGTTGACAACGGCAAGCCGGCCTTCCCGAACGCCAAGATTTATCTCTTGCAGGAGGAATATGATTTCTGGCGCGGCCCGAACCCCGACTTCTCTAAGTCCAAGCGCGATAAGAAGCCGTTGCCTAACATGGTGAAGACCGTCTGCCGCAACTTTGATATCCTCAAGGACCAACTCGTCATCGCCAAGGACGGCCAGAAGTTGTTCCACGATGCTGTCACGGTCATCGCCGCCCCTGGCCATACCGACGGTCATGCCTGTTTTGAGATCCGTTCCGGCGAGGAGTCGCTGGTGCACATCAGCGACGTCGTCCACCACCACATCCTTATGTTCGACAACGTCGGCTGGACCGTCGCGATGGACCACGACCCGGAGACCGCGGTCAAGACGCGTAAAAAGCTCTTTACCCGTATGGCGAAAGACAAATCCCGCGCCTTCGGCTTCCATCTGCCTTGGCCGGGTATCGGCACCGTCGTGCCGAAAGGCGACCAATACGCCTGGGTACCTGAGCGTTTCAGCTGGGGATCGTAAGTCGGCGGAGATACGGCCGCGGTGCCGCTGAAATAAGAAGTAATATAGTTTTCCCCCTTCGACAATGGGCCAGGCGGCTGCCACGTCATATGGGGTTGCGGCCGGGTTTGGGTCGGATATTTTCGGGTTACTCCTATGAAGATGCTCTCACCTACCGTCTGGCTTTGGTTTTCAATACTCGGCGTGGGTGCGGCTCCTGAAGCCGCGACGCCCGCCGTGCCCGCAGTGCTTGCGCCCCTCAAGGCCAAGGTGGATGTTTCCGGGTATGGATGGAAAGGCCCGACACTTTCTTTCCGGGCTGAGGCCCCGCCGACCCCGGAGCAGTGGAAAGCCATGGAAAGCCTGGGCCTCCGGAACTTCAGCGTGGCTGGAGCGGGTATTACTAATGATGGCTTCAGTCAGCTAGTGAAACAGGACCCCGAAGGGCTGTCCCTGAACGGCACCGCCCTAACGGATGATGGCTTTAAGGCCTTGGCTTCGATGAAATCCCTCAAGGTGCTCAACATCCTGCATACCGTTCGCGTCAAGGATGGCTTCACTGGAGCAGGCTTCGCCCAGCTCAAGTCACTGCCTAAACTCTATAAGGTGAGTTTTGCCGGATCCAGCGCCCGCGAGCCTGCTTTTGTGGCGATGGGCGAGCTGACTCAACTAACGGAATTTCATAGCTGGCACAGTGAGTATGGAGATCCGACTAATCCTTACCTGCTCAACTTCAAGAACCTCGAAACCCTTCGGATGGGTAACAGCTTGAAGCGTAACGACGGAACGCCCCGTCAGCTCAGCCTCTCGGATGTCACCCTATCGACCATCGCGCAGCTGAGTAACTTGAAGACCCTCACGCTGATGGAGGCTAAGTTCAGCCTGCCGGCGCTGATGCAACTTAAGTCACTTCCTAAGCTTAAAACCCTCATATTTGTTAACGTCGATATCAGTGAAGCTGATTTCGAGAAACTGCGCAGTGCCCTTCCTAATGTTAAGGTGACAGGCAAGCCCCTAGACGAAGCCGCCCGCACCAAACTCTCGGTGTTCCTGAAATAAGCCTAGGGCTTACTGGAAGACCACCGGCGCGGTTGGGGTGGGAGGTGCGCTCGGTGTCGCCGTTGTCGGCGGCGTGCCGGCTGGCAGGGCTGGAGGTAGGCTGTGGATGCGCTGGATCTCGGCGAGGATCAGGCCGACGCCTTGTTGTCGGAGGCTATTCATCTCGGTGAGCATACCGTCGCGTTCGCTTTCTGGTGCGTTCGTCCAGGCGGCTTCAATCTTGTGTCGTCGGTTCAGTAGTTCCCGGTAATCGGATCGTTGCGAGAGGTTTTGGTAGGCGAGGCCAGCCTTAGGGTCGCTACTCATCAGCGTCTCGCGCATCCGTCGTCCTTCTTCCTTCAGGTCGACGAAGCGTTCCTCCATCTGGGCGCGCTTGGCGGTGACCTTGTCAGGGGCTTCCGAGGCAGTGCGGACAACGGTCGCGGGGCCGAAGGTCTTGGGGGCGCGAACGGTCTCGAGGGGGCTGGCGGTCTTCATGCGTTCCATCGGATTCTTCGGGCCGGGCGCGGGCGCGAGGAAGCTCCAGGCGCCGAAGCCGACGGCGGCGAGTAGGAACGAGGCGAGCAGGGTCTTACGCATGGGGGTCTTGTGGTTTGTCAGGCAGATGGCGCCGGAGTTCCTTGATTTCGGCGTGTAGGGCTCGCACCTCGTTCCGGAGTTCTTCGTGGTCGCGGGTTTCCTTGGGGAGGATGAGTTTCGAGGTCACGATGGCGGACATCGAGCCGAAGAGCGCGATACCCACCAGCATGAGCACCGAGGCGATCAGGCGGCCTTCGCCCGTCACCGGGAAGGTGTCGCCATAGCCGACGGTCGTGACGGTCGTGAGCGCCCACCAGAGTGCGTCGCCGCCGTTCTTGATCGTGGCGCCGGGAGCGCCGCGTTCGACCTCGACGATGAGCATCGTGCTGAAGAGCACCATGACGAAGGCGACGCCAGGTAGGGCCAGCAGTTTCTCGTTGAGCGAGGTGCCGCTCGTGAGCGTACTCAGTTTCTTAAGGACCCGGACCAGGCGGATGAAGCGGTAGATTCTGATCGCTTGTAAGGAACGGAAGGCCGGCTCGAAGGGGATGCTGGCGAGTACGTCGATCCAGGCCCAGCGCCAGTATTTACCGGTGTAATTCTCGCGTCGCCAGCGCACGAAGACGTCCGCGAGGAAGATGACGCAAGATAGCGTGTCGACGGTGCGTAGGACCGAGAGAGCGCCCGGCGGGATGTGCAGGAAGGTCTCCAGCACCACCAGCAGCAGGGAGACCACCGCGACGACCAGAACCAGCCAATCCCAAGGATTGAGGCGCTGGCGCAGCTGCTCTTCGTTCTTCATGGGCTTAGCGAGGGAGGAGGGCGTCGGTCTCGCTCAGTTTGAAGCGGACGCTCACGACGGAGTTCTTTTCGGGGCCGGCGGCATATTGCACATAGGTCGTGGTCACGATGGTTCCGTCGGCAAGGAGTTCAACCCCCGGGTAGCCGCAGTCGCCGATGGCTTTGCCGAAGTGATGCAGGAGCTTGACGCGATACTGTCCGGGGCGGCCGGCTTTCAGGTCATCATAGGTGCCGACCCAGGCGACGAAATGGCCTTTGGTCGGACTATTGAGGGCTTGGTCGCGGAAGCATACCACCATGCGTCCATCGGACGTGAACACGCCGTTGTGCCGGTCGCCCGTAAGGCCCCAGTTGGTGTCGACGGGCGTCGACCAGGTGGCGCCTTCGTCTAGGCTGAACATCATCAGGCTGCGGCCTTTATGGGTGTTCTCACGCAGCAGGCAGGCGAGCTCCTTGCC
>CALQQQ010000091.1 GCA_943332745.1 Opitutus sp. GAS368
CGAGACAATAACACCATGAGGCGTCCTGACCTGGGTTTAAACAGGCGAGCAAAAGGTAATGAAGGTGGAGACGTCGGATGGTTCCGCCCTGCGGCGGCCCATCCTTGATTGCATCTCCGGCCGAGATGGGCAAAGTTCGTCCTCCTTCGCATGAGCCGGTACTATTTCGCCTACGCTTCCAATCTGGACTCCACCCAGATGGAGCGCCGTTGCCCCGGCGCTAGCTATCGCGGCAAGGCGTTCCTGCCTAAGCATCGCCTGGCCTTCACGCACCCCAGCTCGACCTGGGGTGGAGGCTCGGCCGACGTCCTCGAAGACCTGGACACCCCGGGCGTCTGGGGCGCGGTGTATGAAATGACACCCGACGACTGGAAGCGGATGGATGACGCCGAAGGTTCTGCCTACAAGCGCATCAAGATGACCGTGCTCGAGGCCGGTCTCGAAGACTGCCCTCTCGATTGCCAAGCCTACAAGGTCGTCGACCCCACTGGTCCGCACCTGCCCTCGAAGCTATATCACGAGAAGATCGTGCGCGGCGCCCTCGCCCGCGGCCTGCCTGCCGGCTGGATCGCTTGGTTGCGCGGTCTTTCGACCAAGGCCTGACGTGGCCAAGCCGAAGCCACGCTGCTTCTGGTGCGGAGACGATCCGCTCTATGTCGCCTATCATGACGAAGAGTGGGGCGTGCCCGTCCACGACGATCGCCTGCTCTTCGAACAGCTCATCCTCGAAGGAGCGCAAGCGGGGCTTTCCTGGATCACCGTGCTGAAGAAGCGCGAACACTACCGCAAGGCCTTCGCGAACTTCGATGTCCGCAAGGTCGCGCGCTTCGACGCCAAGAAAGTCGATGCGCTGATGAAAAATCCGGGTGTAATCCGGCATCGCGGCAAACTGGAATCCGTGGCGCTAAACGCCCGAGCCTTCCTCGCCCTGCAGGAAGAGTATGGTAGTTTCTCTAAGTGGCTCTGGGCGCACGTCGACGGCAAGCCCGTCATCCGACGCTCGCGCACCCATCAGCCAACCTCACCGCTGGCCGAGAAGATCTCCAAGGACCTGAAGAAGCGCGGCATGAAGTTCGTCGGCCCGACCATCATCCAAGCCTTCCTCCAAGCCGTCGGCGTGCTCGACGAGCACCTGCCGGGGTGCTGGAAGGCCTGAACAGGGCCAGGGCTGGGGCCAGGTTTATTTGGCGAGGGGCACGAAGCCGTGAACGGTGACGGCGAGCTTTTCGACTACAGGCTCGATCATCCTCTTCGTAAGTACCTTACCGCCGTAGACGATGGCGAACTGGGTCGGCTGGCTGGCTTCAGGCACGTTGACGTGAAACTTGTTCATGTTCTTCGCATCAATACGTCGGTCCGCGAGGCGGAAACGGAGGATGCCTTTCTTGGTCTCCACGACCAGCAGGCAGTCGGAGGGCTTAACCTCGGCGGACTCGTCCGCGTAACAAAATCCAAGAGAACCATGCAGGGCCGGATAGGCGTAGCTGGTCAGCTGGGCCGAGGGATCGTAGTAACCGACCAGCGTAACCACCGCGGCGCCGAAAGTCTGCGGCTTACGCTCGACGGAACCTTCGGTCCCTTTGGCTTCCTGCCACTTCTGACCATCGGAGACATAAGCCTGGGCGAAGCCCCGCGAAACCGTCACCTGCTCGCCGTTCATCAGGAGTACCGAGTCGTAGCCGGCACCATGCAAGATGGAGACCGAGCGGCCTTTGTTAGCGACTGAGGCGCGCGGCAAAGGAATCTCCTTCGTCCAGTTGCCGTCGCCCATCGCGACCTCGATGCGTTCATACTCAGAAAGTAGTTTCGTGAGGCTCGCCTCGCTCAGGCCTTTAATCGGCGCCCCGATCGAACGGCCCGTCGCCAGCCGATGACTGAACGGCTCCATGCGCGCTGACTGCTCGTTCCACTTGCTGAAACCCGTCGGCGAAAGCGGGTCGAAGACCGCCTTGGACTCCAAGAACTTCTGGATGATTGCGGCGGTGTTCGGCGTATAGAGCGTGAAGCGATTGAAGGAAGAGAACGGGGCACCGCCCGCCATGGCGTCGAAGCCGTAGCTACGCCCGTCGAACGGCGGCTGCGACTGTCCTTCGAGCGTGGCGTCTTTGCCCGTGCGGAGCGGCGAGAAGTTCGGCAGGAAGCGGCGCTTATCGGCGTCCCATCCCCAGGTCGAATTGATCTGGTCGGCCGAGCGATGGACGGAGCCCTTAAAGCCGTCGACGTAATGTCCGAGTCCGTAGTTATGCCCGACTTCATGACTAAACTCATTGCCGAGCGAATCATCGAGGGTGACCATGCCGTTGCCGCCCGAGCCACCATGGACCTTGACGCCATTGGAATAGACGCCGCGACTGTTGTGCGCCGCGAGCTGCGCGACGGCGTACGGGTGGCTCTTCTCGCCTGCGCCGGCGGTGCTGTGGAGCCCGTAGTTGGCGTTATCGATGCCGTGCGAGATCAGCTCCTTGCCGATATGCTGGCGCATCGTGCCTTCGTGCCAGCCGCCTTTACTGGGGTCGACCTCCTTGAGCAGCACACCCGTGGGCAGCATCACTTCCTTAAGGTGCAGCGGCGCGTACCGGCTGACGATCAGCTGGCTGGCCGGGACGGTCTGGAAATACTCGCGATGAGCTTCGCGGTCGCCGGCGAAACGGAAAGCCCCGCGAGGAGTCGTCAGGAAGCCCAAGTCGATGGTATGCAGCAGCAGCTGCGTCGGTGCGCCGACGTCGATCGCGGCGAGCACGCCAGACGCCTTGCCCTGACGGAAACGTAGGACCAAGCCGGGCCGGATCCATTCCGCCGGGAGGTCGACGCTCCAGGCGTCACGGGCGTAACGCAGGCCATTGTTGTCCAATTCGCCCTCACGAAACCAGCGGCCGCTTGCGGCCTTGAAGATCACGGTCTGTCCGCGGGATACGCTCACCGACTGGTCGCCATAATGAATCGTCGAACCATAGCCGGCGCCGGCGTTGACGCGGACGACCTTGCCGTCGAGGCCTCGGGCAGAGGGAAGATGGATATCCTTCACCCAGCGACCATCGGCCGTGGAGATTTCCACGAGCGCATACTGGCCGAGCATGGTGCGCAGCGTGCCGCCATCGGCTTCGCTCAGTTTAGAGATTTCGGCCGAACCGTCGATCATGCCGTGCGTCTCGCCCTTCGGTTTGAAATCCATCCCGCCCACCGGCACGCCTTCCACGAAGTAAGCGGTCTTAGGCAATTGCTCCGGCGGATTCAGCTTCAATGTGCCGAGCTCGTTGCCTGAGCCGTCCACCGCCGTGACGGAGACGGGTGTCGCGTCAGCTCGTAGCGGGCGCACCATCAAGAGGGCCTTGCGCAGGCTGACCAAGCGAGGCTGGCGATCATCCTCCCGAGGGCGGGCCGGGATGATCTGGCTCTGGGCGAAAAACACTTGGGCCTCAAAATCGCCCTTGAGGTCATTCTTCTGGATCGTGGTATTAAAGACCAATGAAGACTCCGAAGCGCCCGGAGCGGCCGAGATTGAAGGGGACTGAACTGCGGCGAGCAGACCAATCAACAGAGCAAGACGAGGAGACATAAGCAGGGTATGCTTAAAAGAAAACCCTTAGCCCAACGCATCGGCAAGGACGGACACCCCCTTTAATCGGCCGTTTCCGCTCAACTGACCCCGGCCAACGCACTTCTTGTCATCCGTCATCGGTAATCTGCCATCGGTTATTCGCAGGGAACTTCCTAACCTCTTAACACTCCAATACGATGGACAGAGGGGGGCGATTTCATCAATTCTGCCCCTCCCCCGCCCAACCCCATTTCCAATCACATGATATCCCTGACCCGCACCTCCCTATCCCTGGCGCTCGCGCTGGCGGCCGTGACCGGCTTCGCCCAGGACGCGACCAAGAAGCCCGACGCCAAGCCCCTCTCGAAATGGGAAGCAATGGACTACGGCCGCTTCCTCGCGGCTTCCATTGACAACACCCAGGGTGAAAGCCCTTTCAAGCAAAGGGGCTGCGCGGCCAATAAGGCCGTCATGGTCAACCTTGGCAACCGTGAGGCCGGTTTCGCTTTCGACACCGAGACCCTCCGCGGCGCCGGCGCCTGGACGGGCGGCTGGATGAAGTTCAAGGGCGTCGCCTTCGACGGCGCGCACGGCCCCAACCCAAGCCCCGTGGCTGGCGCCAAGGTCTTCTTCGAGACGAATCCCGGCCCCGGCTGGAGCTTTAATGGCACCTTTAACGAAACCCGCACCCTGCCGAAGGGCCCCGAGGGCGTGATGTCCAACATTCCCCTCGGCCCGCTCCCGCGCGAGCACGCCAAGTACCAAGGCCTCTACCTGCACGGCGACCGCGTCGTCTTCACCTACACCGTCGGCTCCGCCGAAGTTCTGGAATCCGCCGAGATGGAAAAAGTCGGCGACGTCATCGTACTCTCCCGCTCCTTCACTGTTGTGAAGGGTGAACTGGATTCCTCCGTGCGCCTCCTTGACCTCCCTTACGGCGGCAAGGTTGACCTCGCCGACGGTGCCAACGCCATCGTACGCGTCGAGATCCCGCTACCGCCCGCACCTGCTCCCGGCAAGAAGGCAGACCCGAAGGCCAAAGCCAAGGTCGCCAAGAACGCCCCGGCCATCGTGAAGCCCGCCGACGAACTCACTACCGTGACCGTCAACGGCCTGCCGGACGGTTCGATTCTCAGCAACAAGGGCAACTTCCTCTCCCTCAAGCTCACCAAAGTCGCCGCCGGCACCTCCTTTAAGGTCTCGTTCGCCCACGGCGCGATCAATTCCGGCGACGTACTCCGCAAGGTGACCTCCCAGGTCGCCGCCGCCACCGACCTCCGTGCCTTCACCAAGGGCGGCCCCGCCCACTGGGCCCAGGACGTCGTGACCGAAGGTGTGCTCGGCGAGACCGACCAGACCAAGCAGGCCGACGCCGTCAAGGCCCAGCTCGCTGGCGAAAACGACGCTGCGCAGAAGCAGGTCCTCAAGGACAAGCTGGCCGAAATCGTCAACGCCCCCTACCTCGTCGACAACATCAGCGTCCCCTCGGACAACCCCTACAACGCCTGGATCCGCGTCGGCGCGATTGACTTCTTCAAGGACGGCCGCATCGCCTTCGCCACCTGGAGCGGCGACGTCTGGGTCGGCAAGTTCGCCGACGACAAGTTCAGCAAGATCACCTGGCACCGCTACGCCACCGGCATCTTCCACGGCCTCGGCCTGAAGATCGTCAACGACGACGTCTACGTGCTCGGACGCGACCAGATCACCCTGCTCCACGACTTCAACAAGGACGGCGAGGCCGACTTCTACCAGAACTTCAACAACGACGTCCAGGTCACCTCGAACTTTCACGAGTTCACGTTCGACCTGCAGACCGACTCGCAGGGCAACTTCTACTTCCTGAAGGGCGGCCCCGTGAACCCGGGAGGTCGCGGCTGGGGTCCCCTCAGCGAGCACCATGGATGCAACTTCAAGGTCTCTCCTGACGGACAGAAGTTCGAAGTCTACGCCACCGGCATCCGTGCGCCC
>CALQQQ010000092.1 GCA_943332745.1 Opitutus sp. GAS368
GTGACGGAGAGCTGGCCGGTAGGCGTCGGCGATTCTGCTCGATGGCGCGTTCCTGCGTCCAGCGGCCCACCAGCATCAAGAACGTGAACAGGCAGACGAAGTCCCAATACTCCAAGCTGGGCAGGCGGAGCGCCCAACCGACGAACGCCGCCAGGTAGGCGCTGATCAGTCCCAAGGCGATCGGCAGATCCATATGCAGCTTACCCCGGCGCAGCGAAGCCCAGGCGCGGGCGGCGAAGTAGCTGCCGCCGACGAGCATCGAGAGCGTCGCGAAGAAGGCGGCCAATAACCGGAAGAGTTCCGCGAACTGCTCGTCCTGTTTCAGGCCGAGATAGGCTGGCACTGAGTTGAGCATGGCGTTCATCGCGAATGCCGCGCACAGGCCGAGGCGCGTGGTCAGCCCGTCGTCTTCGCGATGATCCTCCCCGTCGTCCGGCACGATCAGGTAGCCGAAGCCGGCGAGCTGGCGGGCCGCGGACGTGAGGTCAGCGCCCTCGCGCCATTCGAGTCGGATCGTGCTGCGGTGGGCATTAACGCGGCCGGCCAGGAGGCCGGGCGTCTCGGCCAGGAGCTTCTCGATCAGCCAGACGCACCCGACGCAGGAAAGGCCGCGCAAGGCGACCCGCAGTGTGCGGCGACCAGTGGCCTCGCCGGACTGCTGGGCATCGCGGAGCCAGTCGAAGTCATACGATCCGAGAATCGTCTCGTTGACCGGGGCGATCGCTTCGGAGCGAAGCTCGTAATAGCGCTCGAGGCCGCAGCCGACGATCAGCCGGTAAACCTGTTCGCACCCGGCGCAGCAGAAGCCGGCCGGTGCCAGCGGATTGAGGATGGTAGAGCCGCAATGGCGGCAGGGTCTGATGTTAGAGGCAGACATTGCCTGGTGAGTTGAACCAGATGATTTTGGTCAGGAGCGCCAAAGCTGCGATTCCCGCCATGCCGCGACGGAGGCGGATGCTGCGCGCTTCGCCGAGGCGCAAGGAGAGGCGATGATAACCCATCTGGGCGGCCCAGAGGAGCGGGATAGTACCGAGGGCGAAGCCGAGGCCGATCTCCGCTCCGCGAAGGGCGTGGCCGCTCAGCAAGGCCAGTCCGAAGAGGGCGTGGAGGGGGCCGCACGGGAGCAACGGGCTCAGCGCGCCCAACCAGGCTCCGGCGAACGTGGGGCCGCGGCCTTGGACGTGTTGCATCCAGTGCGCATGGCGGCGGCGGATGAAGGCCGGCGCGGGGAAGCCGCGATCAAGCCCGAAGGCTAGGGCGACCAGGAAGATCACCATCGCCCAGGGAAGGTAATCCATGAGCGGTAGGGCCATCCAACGGCCGAACTTCGCTCCGAGGAAGCCAGCCAGTGCTCCGCAGGCGGCGTAGGCGAGCGTGCGGGTCAGGTGATAGGCGGTCGTAAACCCGAGTCTCTGGTCAGCCGTCGCCTTCCATGGGCCGAGGGCGCACGTCAGCGGGGCGCACATGGCCCCGCAGTGCGGCGACACGGCCAGTCCCGCCAAAAAGGCACCGGCGCCGGTCTCAACGAACGGGAGCATGGGCGGGCGGAGGGTTGGAAGGCGCCACGGATTCCGGGGCGTGGCGGATCGCGATGCGCAGCCAGGTAGCCCACACGGCCACGAAGCCCAGAAAGAGCAAGGCGAGGGGACTCCAAGGATGGCGGCGCAGAAGGTTCATTTCTTGAGGGTGCGCGGATCGGGTCCGATGAAGTGCGCTTTCTGGAGAAGGGAGATCTGTCCGTCTTCGCTGCGCAGGCGGACCGTGAAGTTAAATTCACCTCGGTAGTCCTGGCGATCGACCAGCATCGTCAGGGGTAGGGTCAGCTCGGTCAGTGGTGCGATGACCATGCCAGTGGACTGGTTCAGTACGGTGACCTTGGTCCCGGTTGATTGAGCGGAGATGAAGAAGCGACGGGGTATCTCGTCCTTGTTCTGGATCTTGGCGCGAAATACGTTTGCGACCGAGGCCGAGCTCAGGGCGTAGAGCTCAGCCTGCGGGGGGCGGCTTAACTTGAAACTCGCGGGCTGGACGCGGAGCACCGAAAAAGTTGAGACGACAAGCCCGATGACCAGTAAGACGGCATACATGATCGTCCGCGGACGCAGGAAGCGGGTCTTGCCGCCGTCGAGTTCGCGTAAGGAGGCGTAACGGATCAGCCCAGTCGGGCGCTTGAGTTTCGTCATCACGTCGTCGCAGGCGTCGATGCAGGCCGTACAGGCGATGCATTCCATCTGTAGACCCTGCCGGATATCGATGCCCGTGGGGCAGACCTGGACACAACGACGGCAGTCGACGCAGTCTCCAGTATTGATACTCGCAGCGCGCTTGCCGCGGGGCTCGCCGCGTTTCTCATCGTAGCCCACGATGACCGAATCGTCGTCGATCAATGCCGACTGCAGTCGTCCGTAGGGGCAGATGATGAGGCAGAGCTGTTCGCGGAACCACCAGAAGTTGAAGAATAGTAAGCCCGTCGCGACGGCCATCGCCACGAACGCCGCTGGGTGGGCGAGCGGCGCCTCGGTGATCATCGGGTAAAGCCCGGGAATCGAGATGAAGTAGGCTAGGAAGATGTGGGCGACGGCCCAGCAGAGGAAGAGATAGGCGACGAGCCGTCCGCCGCGACGCAGAAGCTTGGAGCGATTGCTCCATGGTTGGGCATCGAGTTTGGCTCGATTGACGTGGTCGCCTTCGAAGAGACGGTCGACGACGCGAAACACATGCTCGAGGTAGACCGTCTGCGGGCAGGTCCAGCCGCACCAGACGCGACCGAGCAGGGCGGTCGTCGCGAAGATTAGGAAGCCCCATCCGGTGATCACGAAGAAGAGCAGCCAGATTTCGCCTAGTCCTAGCATCGTGCCAAACAGGTGGAAGTGCCGATGCTCGATGTCGAGGAAGACGGCCGGGAAACCTTCAATCTCGATCCACGGCAAGGCCGCAAAGAAGGCGATGAGCAGCCAGGCGACGGCACGCCGAGCCTTCCACCAGGGGCCGAAGACGATGGCTGGCTGTAAGAAGTGACGCACGCCGTCGTGTGCGATGGTCGTGACGCTTTCGCGGATGGGTTTCTGTCTCATGGGCTCTGTTGGGAGGGTTCGTCCTTACGAAGGATCGTCTTCATCGAGCCCTCCTTCTGCTTGGAGAGCAGGAAGGCCGTCACGGCGGCGATGCGGCCGGTGCCGAGGACTTTCTGCGCCGCCATGCCAGTCGGCTTGCCTTCGAAGGTGATGCCTTCGCTGATGCCGGTAAAGATAGCGGTAGGGGTGTTGCCGTGTACCCACAGGTCGTCATTGAGGCGGAAGCCTAATCCCTTCATTCCGGCCAGGTTCGGCGCGTGGCAGGTGAAGCAGAGGGAATTGTAGATCGCTTGGCCTTCGGCGACAGTCTGGGTGTTGCGGCTCATCTTCCAGAGTGTGCCGTCATCCAGATTCTTCACCGCGGCGAGCTGCCGGGCTTCAAGGGCGTCGAGTTCGACGTTGAGCGCGACCCGGTCGTCGGCTGCGGTGCCGGTCACGAAGCAGGCCATCCAGTAGAGGAAGGCGAAGGCCATTGAGCCGAATAGGGTAAAGAGCCACCAGTTGGGCAGGCTCTGATCGTACTCCTGGATGCCGTCATAGGTATGCGGCATGATCACGGGCAGGTCGTCGCGGTTCTGGTCGTCGGTCATGGGTGTGATGAGTCGTCGTTAAGGGGAAGCTCGGAGAGTCGGCGGACCTCGTCCTTCGGCGTGGTTAGGACGCGGGCGAGCAGCAGTACGATGGCAATGCCCAGCAGGAGCAGGCCGGCCGTCTGGAGGTCGCGCAGGAGGTCTTCCCAGATGATGCGTCGGAACATATCAGCGGGCCTCCTCCGGCTTGATGGTCTCGACGTTCAAGCCAAGGCGGCTCAGGTAGGCGAGCATCGCCACGACCTCGGCGTCATTCGAGACCTTGATGCCTTTATCGGCGAGGGCCTTGCTGATCTCCTTCGACTGCATGTCGTAATCGGCTTGGATGGCCCCGGGCGTGCTGGCTTCGGGTTTGTAGGGCACGCCAAGGGTGCGCAGGGCCGAGATCTTACCGAATAGCTGCGACCGGTCGACGGCGTGCTCTTTAAGCCAAGGATAGGCTGGCATGATGGAATCCGGCTCAAGTTCGCGAGGGTTGATCAGGTGGCGGTAATGCCACGCGAGGTCCGGGCGGAGGAGGCCTTCACGGGCGAGATCCGGGCCGGTGCGGCGCGAGCCCCACTGAAAGGGGCGGTCATAGATGGACTCACCAAGCCGGGAATAGCCCAAGCCGGCGCCATAGCGCAGGATATCCGGCTTCAATGTGCGGATCATCTGCGAATGGCAGTTATAGCAGCCCTCGCGGATATAGATATCGCGGCCGGCGAGTTCCAGCGGTCGATACGGCTTTTGGAGACGGTGCTCGAGCAGCTTCGCGTCGCCATCGCCCTTGTAGAGTACGACGGTCGGGATGATCTGCAGGGCGCCGCCGATGGCGACCGCGATGAGGGAAAGTACGGCGAAGGGAAAAGCGTTATGCAGCAGTTCCTCGTGCCACTGCTTCCAGGTATAGCTATTGAGTTCGAAGTGGGCGATCGTCGCGAGTGTGAGGCTGATGGCGCCGACCAGGCCGGCCATACTCCAGCCGCTGTTCCCGAGCAACCAGAGGCAGATGGAGATGACGATGCCTAGGGTGAAGAGCACCGGAGCGTTGATGAAACCCGGGAAGGCCTTCGCGGGCGCCGCTACCGAGGACTCTTCGGTTACCTGTAATGTGCCATCGGTGGCGACGCCGCTCTGGATGGTGCGGCAGAGGTTGTAGACCATCATGAGATAGCCGACGAGGTAGAGGCCGCCGCCGAGGGCGCGGAGGTAATACATCGGGATGATGTTCTTGAGCGTCTCAATGAACGTATTGGCCGTCGCCGAACCGTCGGCGGTAAGCTCGTTGAGCGAGAGACCCTGGCCGATACCGGCGACCCACATCGAGGCGACGTAGAAGAGGATGCCGATCATCCCGATCCAGAAGTGGAGATTGGCCAGGCGCTCGCTGTACAACTTCGTGCCCCATAGGCGGGGGACGAGCCAGTAGAACATGCCCGCCGCCATGAAGCCGTTCCAGCCGAGGGTGCCGATATGCACGTGCCCGATGATCCAGTCGGTGTAGTGGCCGAGTGCGTTGACGGCTTTGATCGAGAGCAGCGGGCCTTCGAAGGTGGCCATGCCGTAGAACGTGACCGCGGCGGCCATGAACTTGACGACTGGGTCGGTGCGTAGCTTATCCCAAGCGCCGCGTAGCGTAAGTAGTCCATTCAGCATGCCGCCCCACGAAGGCGCCCAGAGCATGAGCGAGAAGATCATGCCAAGGCCTTGGAGCCAGCTCGGGAGGGCGGTGTTCAGCAGGTGGTGCGGACCGGCCCAGATGTAGAGGAAAATAAGCGACCAGAAGTGGATGATCGAGAGGCGATAGCTGTACACAGGCCGCCCCACGGCCTTGGGGACGAAA
>CALQQQ010000093.1 GCA_943332745.1 Opitutus sp. GAS368
CGCGAAATACTCCTTAATGACGTAGCCCTTAAAGCCACAGCAGATGACGAAATCCGTTACCCCGTGAGCCGCGTAGATTTTCATCACATGCCAGAGGAGAGGCTTGCCGCCGATCTCAACCATCGGCTTCGGGCGAAGCACGGTCTCCTCACTGAGCCGGGTGCCGAGGCCGCCGGCCAGAATAACAGCCTTCGGCATCACGGAAGGGGTGGACATGGTGAGATTAAAACCTCCAGCCGATGCGGACTTCAAGCGTAGATACGCCATAGGCATCCTCGCTTCATCCTTCCCCTTCCCTGCGTAGGCACGCTAAGGTGCGGACATGTCCCAACGGCCCCTTGGTTTCGGCATCTGGGGAACTGGCATGATTGCCGAGTTCCATGCGAAGGCGCTCGCCGAAATCGCCGGCGTGAAGCTCGTCGCCGCTTATAATCGCTCACCTGCCAAAGGTCGCGACTTCGCGGCTAAGCACGGCGTCGCCTTTGCGGAGACGCCAGAAGCGCTGCTCGCTAACCCGGATGTCGATATCGTCTGCCTCTGCACGCCCAGCGGCGATCACCTCGCCCCGGCCCTCGCCTGCGCCAAGGCCGGCAAGCATGTCGTAGTCGAGAAGCCCCTCGAAGTCACCCTCGCCCGCTGCGACGCACTTACCTCCGCCTGTGCTAAAGCTGGCGTGACGGTCGCCGGCATTTTGCCCCGTCGCTTTGGTTCAGGCGCGGTCGCACTCAAGGCCGCCCTGGAGGCGGGCCGCTTCGGCAAACTCACCCTAGCTGGCGCGCTCATCCCGTGGTGGCGCACGCAGGCCTATTATGATTCCGCTGCCTGGCGTGGCACGTTCGCCCTCGATGGCGGCGGCGCCGTGATGAATCAAGGTATCCACACGATCGATCTCCTGCTCTGGTTCCTTGGCGCGCCCAAACGCGTCTCCGCCACCGCCGGCCTTGTCGCCCATGACGGTATCGAGGTCGAGGACATCGCCACCGGCTGGATAGAGTTCGCCAACGGCTGCCGCGCCACGCTCGCCAGCTCGACGGCCTGTTGGTCCGCGACGGGCTTTCCCGCTGAGATCCGCATCCACGGCACGACGGGGGCCGCCGTCCTCCGCGACGACAAGCTCACCGCCTTCGAATTCGAAAAGTCCCTGCCCTCCGATGCCGCGGTTATTGCCCCAGCCACCGAAGGTGGCGGTGCCGGCGCCAACGACCCTAAGGCCATCGGTCATGCCTGGCATCGCTCCAACCTCGAGGAAGCCATCGCCGCGATACGCGCGGGCAAGCAGCCCGCCGTCAACGGCGCAGAAGGCCGTAAGGCCGTCGAACTCATCCTAGCCCTTTACCAATCGGCGCAGTCGGGCGGCGCTCCGGTCGACCTCCCGCTAGCTCAAGACCCGGTGCTCACTCCCCGTGGGCGGAAGCTCTCCTGAATTAACTCATGAAGATCCGCGATTTCATCAACCAGTACATACTCCCGGGCTCGCTAAGGCTGAGTAAGGGATCCACTCGCGAGCAAATCTCCCGCTTCCTCGCATCCGTGCGGCCAGTACGAACCGAGCATCCCTTGATTCGAATCGGGGGAGCTGCCGACGGAGGCTACCTCGTGCCGGATGACCTGGAAGGAATCAGCGTCTGTTTTTCACCGGGCGTCGCCGCCACCTGCGACTTCGAGGAAGCCTGCGCGCGGCGGGGCATCCGTAGTTTCATGGCGGACTACTCGGTCGACGGTCCGCCGACCCGAAATCCCCTTTTCCACTTCGAGAAAAAGTACCTCGGAGCCCAGAATGACGAACAGTTTACCACGCTCGAGTCATGGATCGAGCGGAACGCCCCCACCGGCACGGACATGCTCCTTCAGATGGATATCGAAGGCGGTGAATACCCGGTACTCCTTTCGACTTCTCGCGAGACCCTGCGCCGCTTCCGCACCATCGTCATCGAATTCCATTCCCTCGAGCTCATCGCCGATCGTTTCGGGCTCCAGCAGATTGCCCTCGCATTCGGGCAATTGACCCACGACTTCGATGTCGTGCACGCGCATGTCAATAACGGCACCGCCGTGCTTCGCTACCAAGGCTTCGCCCTACCGCCGCTGATGGAATTCACTTTCCACCGAAAGGACCGTTCAACCTCGCGCACCGCAGCGACGGAATTCCCGCACCCGCTAGACCGCAGTAATATCCCTGGCCGCCGGGACACGGTCCTGCCCTCTTGCTGGCGAAGCTGACTAACGCCCTGTTCCCTTGAACTCCTCCAGCGGCGCGGATGTCTTGTCCCGTTCGGCGCCGGAGCGAGCGAGGACCTTGAAGAAGGTGATGACGACGATCTTCATATCTAGCCAGAAGGTGCGGTGGTCGACATACCAGACATCGAGGGCGAACTTCTCTTCCCAGCCGATAGCGCTGCGGCCGTTGACCTGCGCCCAGCCGGTGACGCCAGGCTTCACTTCCATCCGGCGTGCCTGGAAGGAGCTGTAGCGCGGAACATAGCGCATGAGCAGCGGACGCGGACCGACAACGCTCATGTCGCCGATGAGGACGTTCCACATCTCGGGGAATTCGTCGAGCGAGGTGGCGCGCAGGAACTTACCGAAGGCGGTCAGGCGCTGTTCGTCGGGGAGCAGTTCGCCGTCGGGGCCCCGCGCATCGGTCATGGTGCGGAACTTGACCATGCGGAAAGGACGGGCGCGCAGGCCGGGACGTTCCTGCACGAAGAGCACCGGAGAGCCTAGTTTGAGACGCACGAGGATGGCGACGACGAGCAGGAGCGGCGAGAAGCCGATGAGCCAGCCCGCCGAGAAGACAATATCGAACGCGCGCTTAAGCATCAGCGAGCCGAAGAAGCAGGAAGATCGATCAGCTGCACGGTGGCCTCTTGGATGAAGGCCCCGCCGGCGAAGGCGATTTCATATTCGAGTGCGGTCGCCCAGACGGGCAGCACGGCGGGCACGATGGTCTGGCGCGGCTGGCACACGACCGTGGTCTCGGTACGATGACCCGGACCGACGAAGCGCAAGCTGACGCGCGTCTGCGCCTCGGGCAGGCGCAGTTCGTCCGTCCAAGTCCAGAGTTGTAGACGCACGAGGCGGGCCTCGCCGGGCTCGACCGGCACGACGACCGGACCGACCTTGCCCGTCGGCGCGAGCAGGCGCAGGCCCGCCGGCAGGCGGTCAGCCTTGTTCTTGGAAGAAGGCGCGAGGTCGATCGGCAGCTTGGAGGCGGGATCACTGAAGTCATAGTGATCCAGAAGGGGTCCGGCTTCCGCCTGCTGCGCGACGCGGTAAGCGAGCCAACCCGCGGGGACTTCGGTCTTCGCCCAGGCCTCGAGACCGGCGCTCGGGCCAGCCACCAACATGCGCTCCGACCATTGGGCACGAGGATTCTCCGCGGGGAACTTGCTCCAGCGCACCGGCGCTCCGTATGCGCCCCAGTTGCGATTGAAGGTGGCTTCCTTCGCGAGGTAAGTCTTTTCGGCGACGGTGAGTCGAGCGAGGGCGGCGAGGCGGACGCTTTCCGAAGGCGTCACGCGACGGGCTTGCACGGCTTCGCGATAGGATAAATATAGTTCCCAGGCTTCACCGAACTGTCGGAGTCGCGCAGTCTGGCGGGCCAGTCGGGCGGCGGCCGCGGCGGCGGACTTCGGCTCGACGAGCAAAGCATCATGCGCTTCGCGGAGAAGGGAGCTGATCGTGGCGATCTCCGCGGACGAAAGCACCAGCGCGCCGCGCTGATCGTGGAAGTGGCGAAGGAAGGCGTCCTTGCCGCCGCGTTGCGCATCGCGGCGCCAGGCGGCTTCGATCTGCGCATAGGCCGTGACCATCGGATCCGCGCCAGGACCATAGGCAGCGTCAAACCATCGGCGCAACAAGACGCGGGTGTCGGCGGCGTTGTTCTCGAGCAGCTTGGCCGCGAGCCACAGCTTCGGGGCGTCGAAGGCCCATACAGGATAGGCCTCGGCATACCAGCCGGTGGCGCCCGCGGTCCGCGTGGCCCGGATAGACTGGATGAGCGCGGTCAGGTTGACGCGCGGCGCGGCGACCTCGGCTCCGTAGAGGTAGTCGTAGACGCCGACCCGGCGGGCGCCGGACTTCGCCCAGGCGGCGACGTTCGCGCGGTCCTGCTCGGCGAAGGCGGCGTCGCCGTAGCCGATGCGCTCGGCGCAGACCCAAGGGAAGATGGCGGGGCGGACCGGGATCGTGGGCGCGCGCAAGGTCTGCATGTAAGCCAAGGTGCCGATCGCATGCCGTTCGCCGCGCAGGTCGCCCTCGGGCGCCCAGACGGAATCGGCCACACCGTTGAGGAAAGCCATGACCTGGTTGGTGCGGACCGGGCGATCGCGGAACCAGCCTTCGATGGGAGCGGCGTCGTCGAACTCAAACGTGTCGTTCACGCCCAGCGGCACCGCGAAGGCATCCGGGTGCTTCTGGAAATAGTCGCGGGCGAAACGCGCGCCGACCGCCGCGGCCCGCGGGTGATCGAAGCGCGGGTTGGCCTCGTAGCCGGAACCCTTGGGCTCGGTGCGGACGCCGTCGACGGAGGCGAAGAGCGTCGGGTCTTCCGTCCAAGCTTGGCGATCGAAAGCGCGGTAGAGCCCGTGGGAGATGCCCGGCGCGCGCCCGAAGCCGACCGAGCAGGCCCAGTCCAAGGAAAGCTCATTGAGTCCGCCAAGTTCGCGCCAACGGAAGTCCGGGCGGAACTCATCGGAGGAAGGGAAACCGAGCTGATAACGCGGCATCCATTCCGCGCCTTGCGGGCCCGGCATGGCGAAGAAGATACCTAGGTGCTGCTCGCAGAAACGGCCTACGGCGATGCGCGTGGCGGCGGGATTGTTGCCGACGAGATAGACGGAGCGGCCGACAACGGAGCGTCGGGCGGCGTCGCCCTCAGCGACAGGGGCGGCGATACCGGCGAAATTAGCGCCGACGGTATTACCGACATAGATCGCCAGCTCCGGGCCGCGGACGCCCTTAGTCTCGTGCTGAATCGCCGGGCGGACACCGGTCACGCGTTCGCACCAATCGGCGAGCGTTCGGGCCGCGTGCGACTCATCGGCCGCAGGCTTGGCGGGCAGGACGATCGGGGCCCAGCGGCCGGCGTCGAACAGGCCATCAGCTCGAAGCGACAATCCGAAGAGAAGGAAGCAGAGGAGCGCCAAGAAGCGGGGCATGGCGGGAGTTAGGGGACAAGTGGGCACGGGGGCAAGGGGACACGAGTGGCCGTGCAAAGGTGCAAATCGGCCTACGGCCTGTGCAAAGGTGCAAATCTGAGAGGCAAAAGGCAGAGCTCAAAGGGAAACCGGAGACCGGATGATTGGCTATGGTAGTTCGTTCCAGGTGGCGGGTGGCAGCCCCGGGTGGCAGGTGGCGGGAAATACATTGCCCAACCGCCCATCGCTAACCGCTTCCAGCTTTTATGGGTAGGGTCGGGATCGCGTCACGACATAGATGCACCGGGTAGGGACAGCACCACGTGCTGTC
>CALQQQ010000094.1 GCA_943332745.1 Opitutus sp. GAS368
CGCGCGAGCATGATGCTGTGCTGGCGGAGTAGAGGCACCACGACGGCCGGGAATTCGGAGCCCTGGGACTTATGGATGCTCACCGCGTAGGCCAGGTGCAGGTCGCCCTGTTCGCCGCGTTCAAGCTCCACACGCGCGCCGTCGAAGTCGATCAGCAGCGTACCTTCCTCGTTCTGGCCGAGCACCACGCCAAAGTCCCCGTTAAAGACGTTCTTGTCGTAGTTATTGCGGGTCTGGATGACCTTGTCGCCCGGCTGGATGCGGCCGGGCCGCGCGTCGGCGCCGCGCAGGCGGCCTTGCAGGGCCTGATTAAAGGCCTGGATGCCGCCCGTGCCCTTGTGCATCGGCGCGAGCACCTGGATGTCGCGGAGCGGGTCGAAGCGGAGTGCCTTCGGGAGGATGTCGCAGCAGAGCTTCGTCACCATTGCCACGCAGGCTTCGGGGTCGTCGACGCGGACGAAGTGGATGTCCTGAGTGAAGTCGAGTTTTGCGGGATCCTCAACCGGCGTGGGCGGGGTGGTGTCGGCGTGCAGGATGCCGTGGGCGACCGTCACGATGCCGCTGCGGGCGCCTTGGCGGAAGACTGTGTCGAGCCGCGTGACCGCGGCGGCGCCGGAATCGATGAGATCGCCAAGCACGTTACCCGCGCCGACGGAGGGGAGCTGATTGACGTCGCCGACGAGCAGGAGATGGGCCGTGCCGGGGACGGCGCGTAGGAGCGAGGCCGCAAGCTTCGTGTCCAGCATCGAAGATTCGTCGATGATGACAAAGTCCGTCGCGAGTGGGTTCTCGGCGTTGGCGGTGAAGCCGCCGGCCGCCGGATCGAACTTCAGCAACCGATGGATCGTCGAGGCCTGCACGCGGGTAGCCTCCGTCATGCGTTTCGCAGCTCGTCCCGTGGGCGCACCGAGGGCCATGCGTACGCGCTTGGCGTTGAGGATGTCGCACAGCGCCTTGAGGATCGTTGTCTTGCCCGTGCCAGGGCCGCCGGTGAGGACGGTGACCTTGTTCTGCAAAGCCATGAGCACGCCGGCCGCCTGCGCGGGCGAGAAGGCGAAGCCGGCGCGAGTCTGGGCCCATTCGACGGCCTTATCGGAGACGATGGTCGGCAGGCCGGAAGGCGTGGCGAGGAAGCGCTGGATGGAGGCGGCGATGGACTTCTCAGCGTTCTCCTGGGGGCGAAGTTGCACGAGGCGGACGCCGCGCGTGGAGAGCACGCCGACGGCCTTTTCTTCCATCAACTTGCGGAGGCGGTCATGGACGATCGTTTTGTCGACCTCGAGGAGTTCGGTGGCTTTCTCGAGCAGGCCCTCGTCGGGAAACGCGCTGTGGCCTTCGCCTTCAAGTTCCTCGAGCGTGTGCAGGATGCCGGCGTCGACGCGCTGCGGACCAGCGGTGGGCAGGCCGAGGTTGCGGGCAATTTTATCGGCGGTCTTGAAGCCGACACCTTCGACTTCGCGGCACACGCGATAGGGTTCATTGGTGAGCACCTTCTTGGCGTCTTGGCCATAGGCTTTGACGATACGAATACAGAGCGCGTTGGTCACGCCGTAGGTCTGCAGGAAGACCATGACTTCGCGCAGAGCCTTCTGGTCATCCCAAGCGGCCTTGATGGCCTTCGCCCGCCCGGGGCCGATGCCATCGACTTCACGGAGGCGGCCGGATTGGTTGGAGATGATGTCGAAGGTGCGGACGCCGAACTTTGCGACAATCTTGTCGGCGTAGGTCTTGCCGATGCCTTTGATGAGGCCGCTACCGAGGTATTTGCGGATGCCGTGGACGGACGAAGGCAGACGCGAACTGAATGTGCGCACGCGTAGTTGCGGGCCGTGCGAAGGGTGGCGTTCCCAGTGCCCAGTGACGTCGACGGTCTCGCCGCACTGCAGTCCGGTCATGTTGCCGAGGATGATTACCTTCTCGCCAGCTTCCGGCGCGAGTTCCGCAATCGTGAAATGCGTCTCCTCATCGAGCCACAGGATGCGCTCGACCACACCCGAAAGGGTGGTTTCGGGTCCGCGCGGCGGTTCGCGTGGCGGCGACATGGGGTTAGCCAATCACCCCCGCGGGGCGGGGGCGAAACGAAAATCAGCCTAGACCGAACAGCTCGCGGCCTAGTTCGGGAAGGCCGGCGTGGACCGTATCTGGGGCATAGGGGGCGAGTTCTTCCGCGGTGTGGCTGCCAGTCGTCACGCAATGGATCGCGGCGAGCTTGCCGTTACGAGCGGTCGAGATGTCGAACGGTGAGTCCCCCACCATGACCGTGGTTTCAGCGCGGGCCTTGAAGGAGGAAAGGACGAAATGGGTGAACTCCGACTGGGGCTTACGCCAGGGATGGACGTTGGTGCCGTAGACCGCATCGACGACGTCATTCAGCCCGAGGTACTCCATGATTTTCTTCGAGTTGGCGTCATCCTTGTTCGTATACACCGCGACGCGGACGCCTTTAGCGCGCAGGCCGACCAGGATCTCGCGGCAGCCAGGGTAGGCGCGGAGGCCGTGGTACATCACGGCCGGGAAGTGTTCGCGGAAGAGGCGCGTCGCCGTGGGGGCGTTGGCTTCGCCGGCCAGCTTGACGACCGTGACGTTGACCGACCCGCCGACGGCGCGACGGATCTGTTCTAAGGTCACGCCGGGCAGCCCCATCATGCTCATCACATCGTCGTAACAGCGGTGGATGGCCTCGAAGTTGTCGACTAGGGTGCCGTCGAGGTCGAAAAGCACGGTTTCAGGAAGGGGGCGGGCCATGGCGAAGCCCTTATGAGGCGAGGAACGAGGCGGTTTCCAAGTTTGGAATTGAAGGAAAGGGCGGGCGACCTAGGTTGCGGTTTCTCACCATGAGCTTCTCGCTGGATCTTACCAAGCCCCTTGGCCGCCTCGGCCTGGCCATCAATACCCTCGTTCTCGGTGTCGTCTTCTACGGCATCTCCGTCGGAGCCTACCACTATATGACCCATACTCTCCCCGAGTCTGGTGCCCATGCCAAGGAAGCCGCCGTCAAGGCCGCGCTAGTGGAGAAGGCCGTCGCCAAGGCCAAGACCGCCGCCAAGGGCAAGGCTTTCGATGAGAAGGCCGCCATCGCTGCAGCGGAAGCCGCCGCCGAGCCCGAAGTTAAGAAGCAGGCCCAAGACATTCACCACCACGCCGTAGAAGGATGGGCTCCGTTCGCCATCTTTCTGTTAATCGTCTCGGCCATCTTCTTCGCTGGTTTCCTGTCCGTCTACGTCCAGCGCCGCGCCAACGACGGCGGCCTCAAGGGCCTCTGGCTCTTCACCAATCACCTCGGCGCTTGGGCCCTTGCCAGCTTCGTCGCCTTCTATCCTTTCCTTGCGGTTCATGGCCTGCGTAACGCCTGGGCCCCCGCGTTTATCGGCGGTCTGGTGCTTCTCCTGCCGGTACTTTTTGCCGGCGAAGGTCATCATGACCACGACCATGATCACGGCGACGGCCATGATCACGGCCATACGCACTGAGCCAGCTCAGAGCGGCGCCGTGCCGCCGAAGTCGAAGACCGTGTGACTGATCAGGCCTCGCTCCAACACGGCGAGGTCTGATTGTTTATCGGTGGTGAGGCTCTCGCCGTCGTTCCAGGCGAACGCGAAGCCTTGCGCCGACCGTTTAAAGAGGGAGCCATGGCGGACCAGCGCGGGCGTGGAGCGTTCCATTGCGGTGCCGTCGGTGACCGTCGCAGGGTAGTTGAGGCTATGGACGTGCAAGCCGAGGTTGGGCTGGCCGATGAGACCTTTGGCGAAGCGGGCGGCGTGGCGGCCGGCGGCCTCGAGGTGAGGGCGGAGGGCGGGAGGGCAGACGGACGAGTTCCGATGGACCTGTTCAAAGAGAGATTGTTCGAGGTCGAGGGAGCAGGCCACGGCCGGCAGACCCCAGGCGGTGCCTTCGATCGCCCCGGCGAGCGTGCCAGAGCTCAAGCAGAGGGGCATGGTGGCGTTGAAGCCGATGTTGATACCCGAGAGGACCACGTCGGGCTTCACGGGCAACAGGTGGCCGAGGGCGATATTCACACAGTCAGAGGGGGTTCCGTCGATGGACCAAGCCTGGAGACCGAGGTTCGGGTAGGCGGTGAGGGTGACTTCGCGATGGCGGCTGAAGGCACGTCCGATCCAGCTGCGTTCGCCCGAGGGGGCGGCGACGACGACGTCGAAGCCTTCGGCTAAGCAGGCAGCGACCAAGGCGTGGAGGAACGTGGCGTTGATGCCGTCGTCATTGGTCAGCAGGGCTACGGGCTTCATCCTAAGCTCAGGTTTTGGCTCCGGGCAGGCCAGCTTCGAGCTCGGCAATCTGATCCCGGAGGACCGCCGCGGTTTCGTAGTCCTCATTCTTCATGGCGGCTTTCAGGAGGATGCGGGCCTTGGTCAGCTTAGCCTCGCGGTCGGTAGCGGCGTCGTAAGGCCGGCGACCATGGTGCTCTAGGCCTGGCTGGATACGGGCGATCGTGGCCAAGGCTTGGGGGGCATGCGCCTCATAGCAGGTAGGGCAGCCGAAGCGGTGGACCCGGTCGAAGTCGGCCCAGCGGAAGCCGCAGGTGGGGCACTTGCCCCGGCCGACGGGGGTCGGCACGGTCAACTTCAGCCCCAGCGCGAGGGACGGCAGGATGGAATCCGTAAGCAGGGAGGGGCAGCCTTGGCAGCAGGCATAGGTCTCCGCTTTACCCCCGGCGACGAGGGTAAAGTACACGGCGGCGTTCTGGGTGCAGCCCTGGCAGGATGGCGGACGTGGAATCAAGGGGGTCACAGTGCAGGCGAACGGCTTCAGTTTCAAGTGCGACGACAAACCTTTTCAGGTTGAAGCCATCCCGTCGGCGGATTGCCTATGAAAGCGATGCTTTCTCCCGTACTCATGCTTGTGCTGGCCGAGACCGACAAAGGAGCGATCTGGTATTTCAAGCAGATGGACTCCGCTGGCATGGCCGTCGCCGTCGTCCTACTCATCTGTTCCTTCATCGGCTGGGGTGCGATGATCCAGAAATGGTCCGACGTTCAAGAACTACGCCGTCGTAACCATGCGTTCGAACGTCGACTGCGTGATGAGGCCTCCGTCGTCGCGCTTAACTTCCCGCGCGGCTCCAATCTCGGACCTTACGAGTTCCTTGTCGCCGAGGGCGTCTCCGCCGTGCAGCGCCACAAGGGGCGCCTCGTGCGCAAGTCCGACGTCACCCTTTGCATGGGCCACGTCGAGAATGCGGTCCAACGTGGCGTCGCCCGAACGATGGTGAAGTACGAGGACAAGATGGTGCTGCTGAGTTCACTCGTTTCCGGTGGCCCGTTCCTCGGCCTACTCGGGACGGTCTGGGGCGTGATGGTCACCTTCGGCGCGCTGACCGAGAAGGCCAGTATCGCGCAGCTCGCTCCGGGCGTCTGCGGCGCGCTCGTGACCACGACCCTCGGCCTGCTCGTCGCGATTCCCGCTACCTTCGGTTATAACTACCTCCTCAC
>CALQQQ010000095.1 GCA_943332745.1 Opitutus sp. GAS368
CGGACCTCCGTCCGCGAACGGACGGCTCGGAGAGCCGTCCCTACCAGGGGCCCAGCAAACTCTCCGGTTTCTGGTTTCCCTTTGAGTTAATGGTCTCCTGTCTCGGGTAGGGCGGGCTCTCCGAGCCCGCCGTTGAGCCGAACGACATTCGGACCTCCGTCCGCGAACGGACGGCTCGGAGAGCCGTCCCTACCCAAGACATTGATCGATCTTCGTGCGCAACTCCGTCCGCGAACGGACGGCTCGGAGAGCCGTCCCTACCAGGGGCCGTTGAGCCGAACGACGTACGGACCTCCGTCCGCGAACGGACGGCTCGGAGAGCCGTCCCTACCAGGGCCCCAGCTAACTATCCGGTCTCCGGTTTCCCTTTGAGTTAATGGTCTCCTCCGCGAGTAGGACTGGGTAATCGGTCATTAGTAATCATTAAACGATGCTATAACGCTCATTTGAACGTATTTTTTTAAAGTTCTTTTACAAATTCACTCCTTTGGCATTCTTTAAGGTTTATTGGCAGTTTTTGGGGTTCTGCATTGCGGAGCTAGGGGTAATCACCCATTTTTTGGTTTCCCTACCCCGTCCACAAAGATCCCTGCGTCTTTTTGGTTAATCCTTTTCTGCTTTTACGACCCTCAAGATGCCTTCCGCTGGAAGAAATCGCCCCCTTTCCCGAGCCTCACTGATGGTCGCGGCCGCGCTGTTGAGCGTGTCGTATGTGGCCCCTGCGCGGGCCGCGAATGTCTTCTGGGATGCGAATGGTTCGGTGGCCGGTCTCGGTGGCGTGGGCACTTGGAATGCTGCGAGTGGGACGACCTGGTTGGATGTTGGCTTAGCGACCACGGCCATCGGCACGGAGACGCCCGCCAATTTCACCTTCTCGAACAACTCCCTCGCTTACTTTGCGGGAACGTCCGGCCAAGTGGATTTAGGCAGCAACGTCACAGTCGGGGGGCTCGTTTTTCAGGCCACGGGCTACGATATCGTCGGTGCCGGCAACACGCTGACGCTGGCCGCGCCCACGGGTGCGATTGCTCCAGCCATCTCGGTCTCGCTCGCGCAGTCGGCTCGGCTTTCGGCGCTGCTCGCGGGCACCTCGGGCTTCGTGAAGATCGGCGATGGCATGCTGGCGCTCGGTAATGCCGCCAACACTTTCACGGGAGACATCGGCATTCGCGCGGGTACTTTAGTGGTCACGAATGCGGGTCAACTCGGTCTCGGGACCACGGCGATTTCGGTGACGGGCTGGGCCCAGATTGGTAATCCAGGGTTCTCCGGCGGGGCGTTGTTGCTTCAGGGAGTCGTGAACACGGACCTTTCGCTGTCGGCCTCGCAGGCGGGATTCACGATTGACCGACAGGTCACGGTTTCGGGCACCGGAGCCACACCCGTCAATACACCTGGGGGCAGCTTGATCAGCGTAGGCTACAACACCCTCGCCGGCGGCCTGGTCTTTGGGGCCAACTTCACGGAAAGTCGCATCTGGTCCGCCTATGGGGCGACCACCATTTCCGGACAGCTGCAAATCGGCGCCACGCAGGCTAATAATTTCAGCGGGAACGGCAATTGGATCATCTCCGGCCTCGTCACGGGCACGGAAAATACGAACAATCGCTTCATCAAGTTGGGGGCGCTGATCACGACCACACTGTGGCTGCAGAATGCGTCGAACAATCTGTACCAGTCGATCAGCGTGAGCGGCGGCACGGTCCGCGTCACGAATAACGGGGCACTCGGCCAGAATACGGGAACGGCGATGCTCTCCCTGGGGAATGGCGGGGTTGAATTCCGCACCGATGCTCCCGCCACTTTCGCGGGCCGCAATATTTTACAGAATAACAACTCCAGTGGCACGATATTTCTGGACCACGATATCACGGGTGCCCTTGGCCTCGGTGGCTCTAACCTGCAAAATCAGACCGTCTCGTTTGGGATGGTGAACGTGCAGACCCAATATGGGAACGGGACGACCGTCACTTTAACCGGACGCAATGGTTATGGCCTGAATGTCTTGTCCAACGGTCTCACCGGCGATGGGGTTAACGCGATTAACAACAGTTCCTCTGGTTTTCTCACGATTACCGGCGACTACTCCGGGCCGATTTCCGCGACGAGTCGCGGTTCGACCCTCGGTGGTAACGGTGACACACTCGTGACCGGTAGTCTGTTGGGCACCGGCGGGGGCTTCCATGTCTTTAATAAAAACGGCACGGGTAGCCTGACGGTGCAGGGGACGGCGGCGACTTTCACCGGCGATACCGTCCTCGGTAACAATGGGACGCTGAATATCGCCGATATGGCCTCGTTGAACGCGGCCAGCACCGGGCGCATTGTTTTCTCCGGTAATACCGCGACGCTGAATTATACGGGTACCGGCCAAACCTGGAACAAGGTGGTGGTGTTGAATGCCACTAACGGTGCGGTGTATTCCAATGGCACCGGTCCGATCATCATCGCAAGTACCGTTGGCAATAGCGGCACCGCCCAGAAGAACCTCGTGCTCGGCGGCGCCAATACGGGTGCCAATGAGCTGCGTGGTCTTGTGGTCAATACCACGGTTGGGGCCTTCCTGCGCAAGAACGGCGACGGCACTTGGCAGATTACCAGCCCGGGTACGACGACCGCGACCATCGGCACGGTGGTGGCGGCCTTACCCATCAGCGCGACGGGCACCACGGCAACTCAAACCCTGATGCTTTCTTCCGGCACTACGGCGGGCATCGTCGTCGGTCAGCCCGTCTCTGGCGGCGGCATTCCGGTTAATAGCGTGGTGACGCAGATCGTCAGCAGCACGCAGTTGACCATCAGTCAGAATATCGCGGCCAGCACCCTGGCTGAGAACATCGTCCTCGGCACCGTGACGGGCGCGGTCGCTCCTCTGAATGTCACCGCGAGCGCAGCGAACGTATTGACGGTCGCGAACACGACCAACCTAGTGATTGGCCAGCCTGTGACGGGCCCAGGGATGACCGCAGGAGCGGGCTGGTATATCAGCGTCATCGCGGCTGGGAGCATCACCGTTGCCAACACCACCGGTGCGGCGGCGCTCGGGGCGGGTGCGGCCGTCGGCACGGTCACCCCTGGCCTGAGCCCGAACTACGCCGGTGCGACGGAAATTTCCGGCGGCACGCTCATCCTGAGTCCCACCTCTGCCTCGGCCGAGGTGGTCAACAATAGCTCGGGGCTCACCTTCGCGACCGATACCTTGCGTGGGTTGCAATTCGCGGGTGGCACGCTCAACTACCAGGCTTTCAGCAGCGGCAGTGCCGAGACGATGGGCATCCTCACCGCCACGGCCGGGGCCGGAAAAATCATCATCACCCCAGGCTCCAGCGGGGCCTCTTCGCTCATCTTCGGGATGGTCGGAACGCGCAGTGCAGGCGCGACCTTGAATTTCGGCACGGGTGCGGGGGCCGGCACTGCGGCGATTCAGTTCATGGCCGGGGCGACTGGGCTGAATAATATCCTGGGCGGTTACGCCACGATTACCGACCCCACCACCGGGGCCGTCGACTTCCTGGCCACGCCCGTCGCCAACACGAATATTGCCGCCTTTGGCTCCGCCCTCGCCTTACCAGCCACGGGCAGCGTGGCCATCGGTAATTACTTGGTCAGTGCGGCCACGCCGCTCACGGGGACGGCCTTGGCCAATACGATCCGCCTCTCTGGCGGAAGCATCACACTCGGGGGTAATCTGACAATCACCGCGACGAGTGCGACCGCGCTCGGGGGCATTCTGCACGATAACGCCGCTGGCGCCGCGTCAATCGGTGGTGCCTTCGGCATCACGACTTCCGGGACCAACCAGGAATTGGTGATTACCACGGCGGGCACGACGCCTGCCAACGACCTCACGATCAGCGCCAATCTCGTCAACGGTTCCGGTGCGGTCACCAAGTCCGGCTCGGGCCTATTAATCTTGAGTGGCGCCAATACCTTCACCGGTGCCCTGACCGTCACCGAAGGCACGCTGCGGGCCTCCGGTAGCAACGCCAACATCCTCGGTACGCCTGCCGCGGGTACGGTGGCGGTGATGCGTCAGGGGACGACGCTCGATTTGAATGCCGCCGGTCCTTCCGTGGCGCCTTATGCTGCGGGGACGCCGCTCCCGACGCTGAACGCCTCCTTGATCCTCGGGGCCGGGAATATCACCACCACAGCCGCGGGTGCGCAGGCTATTCAGCTCGGCAGCGCCACCAGCTCGGGTACCACCGGCGTCATCTCCGGCCTTATCTCCGATGGCAGCGGCACCATCACCGTCATCAAGAACGGCACGGCCACCAGCATTCAGGCCCTCTCCGGTTTGAATACCTACAGCGGCCCCACGGTGCTGACCGGGGGTATTCTGCAGGTGAATACGTTGCTCAACGGTGGCGTCGCGAGTTCGATCGGCACTTCTTCGAGTGCGGCGGCCAACCTCATTTTCAACGGCGGTATACTTCAATACACGGGTTCGAATGCGCTGATTTTCCAGACGACCCAGACACCTTCCGTCAGCACCGATCGTCAGTTCACCCTCGCCGGCAGCGGCACGATTCAGTCCTCGGGCCAGTATGGATCCTCCTTTATCACCGCCGGCACCCAGAATAACGCCACGCTCATTTTCACCAGCACCGCGGATATCACTTATTCCGGTGCGGGCACCCGCAGCCTAACGCTGGGTGGTAATTCCCTCGGCGATAATGAATTCCGCGGACACCTGATTGATAATCCCAATGCGGGTGAAGCCCTCAGTTTCACCAAGGCCGATGCGGGCCTTTGGATTCTCACGCCATCGTTGGCCAATAGTTACAGCGGCCCGACCACCGTCAGCGGTGGGATGTTGCGGGCGGTCGAGGGGTTCGGGTTGCCGACCTACAGCTTATTGAACCTCAACGGGGGCGTGTTCGAGTCCTCCGGTACTTTCGCTCGCACGCTCGGTTCGGCGGCCGGCAACGTGCAGCTGACCGGCGGTGCTTCCGGTTTCTCCGCGGCCAATGCGAATCGTTTCGTCGTCTCAATTGGCGGCGGGGCCATGACCTGGGGTGGGGCTAATTTCAATCCGACCGCCTTGGTGTTCGGTTCCGCGACCGCCCTCGGCGAGACGGAGTTCGCCACGGGTATCAATCTCGGGGGCGCTATCCGCACCATCACCGTCACTAACAACACCAGTACGGGCGCGATGATGACCGCGGGGATTCTTTCGGGGGTCATCAGCGGGGCGGCGGGCAGTGGTTTGATCAAGACCGGTAGCGGGGTGCTCATCCTGGGGAATGCGAATACTTACGTCGGCGACACCCAGGTGACCGCTGGCAACCTCATCATCACTTCGTTTGGCAACGCTACGGGCACGACGGCGAGCTCGCTCGGCGCCAGCGGCGGTACCCTGGTTTATAACCCGGGAGATGCGGACTTGAATGGGGTCTTTTACGTCGGGTCGGGCGAAACTTCCAGCCGTCCGTTGA
>CALQQQ010000096.1 GCA_943332745.1 Opitutus sp. GAS368
AGCCGGATTGCCGACATACGGGACCGGATCGCCGACGCCGCGGAAGCGGACGCCCTGATGCTTGCCGGGCAGGAAGCCGTTGGACCAATAGTGTTCGAAGAAGAGCTGACCGCAGGTCTTGGCGGTGTCGGACGACGTCATCACGACATACGAAGGTAGGTCTTCGTTCATCGTACCGAGGCCATAGGAAAGCCAGGCGCCCATCGCCGGGCGGCCGGGAATCTGCGAGCCGGTCATGAAGAAGGTTACACCCGGCGCGTGGTTGACGGCTTCGGTATTCATCGAGCGCACGACGCAGATTTCATCGGCGATGGAGCCTAGGTGCGGCAGCATCTCGCTGAGTTCGGTGCCGCTGGCGCCCCATTTCTTGAACGGCTTGAGGGCCGGCGTCGCGATGTATTTCGCGTAGCCGCTCGACATCGTGGAGAGGCGGGTGTCGCCGCGTACGCTGGCGGGGATTTCCTCTCCGGCCATCTTGAGTAGGGTCGGCTTAGGGTCGAAAAGGTCGACGTGCGATGGGCCGCCGCCCTGCCAGAGGCAGATCATGCGCTTAGCCTTGGGGGCGAAGTGCGGGAGGCCGGGCAGTGTGCCGATGGGATTGTGCGCGGCCTTGAGGTCACGGGCGAGCAGCGAGCCGAGGGCGACGGCGCCGATGCCTTGGACGCCAGCGCTGAGGAAACTGCGTCGCGTGAGTCGCGAGCGCCATTCGGAGGGAGAGAGTTCAAAGTCCATGGGATCAGTCGCGGGTGATGGCGGCGTCGAGATTGTAGAGGGCGAGGCAGGTCGCGGTGAGCGCAGCATGTTCGGCGATGGGGAGCATCGGATCGCGCTTGCTCGCGCCGATCGCCAGGAGGGCTTCCGCGGCCTTGGCGTCGGCGGAGTAGACCGTGCGTTGGTTGGCGAGCAGCTTGGCGAGTAAGGCGGGTTCCTTGCCGGAGGGTTCGCGGCCGAGCACGAGGGCGAAGGCACGCGCGAGGCGAGCTTCATCGGTCGACTGCTCCTTGGTCACGCGCTGTGCAAGCACGCGGGCGGCTTCGACCCAGGTGGGGTCATTCAACATCGTCAGCGCGTGCAGCGGCGAAGATGTCACCGCCGTGCGCACGCGGCAGGTTTGGCGGGCCGAGATGTCGAACATGTTCACCGGCGCGATGGTGCGGCGCCAGAACGTGTAGAGCGAACGACGGTAGAGGTCGGCGCCTTTCGACTGAGGGTAGGTGAAGTCGCGCTCTTTCGTGATCGCGAGGCTTTCCCAAGGGCTATCGGGTAGATACGGGTAGACCGGCACGCCCCCAATCTGGTCGTTGAGTAGGCCGCTGGAACGCAGGGCGACGTCACGGAGTACCATCGAGGGGAGGCGCAGGCGCGGCGCGTGCGAGAGGAGTTTGTTTTCCGGATCCTTCTGCAGCTGCTCTTTCGTGACGTGGCTGGATTGGCGGTAGGTCTTGCTGGTGAGGATGAGCTTCTGAAGCGCCTTGGTCTTCCAGCCGGACTCGCGGAACTCGACGGAGAGCCAGTCGAGGAGTTCTTGGTGCGTGGGGCGGTCGCTCTGCACGCCGAGATCCTCGGAGGTGCGCACGATACCCTTGCCGAAGAGTTCCTGCCACTGGCGGTTGACCTGCACGCGGGCGGCCAGCGGGTGCTCGGGGCGGAAGAGCCACTGCGCGAGGCCGAGGCGGTTCTTGGGTGCGTCCTTCGGCAGCGGGGGGAGGAAGCCCGGCGCGTCGAAGGTGACCTTCTCCTTCTTCGCAAGGTAGGCGCCGCGGTCGAGGATGTTGGTTTCACGATTCTGGCCATCGCTCATGACCATCACCCGAGGGACCATGTCGTTGCGATAGCCGTCCAGCTTGAGCTTGGCGTCGTCGATGGCGAGGAATGCCGGGATTTTCTTCCGGTCTTCGACGAAGACGACCTTGTCGTAATGCGCGCGCAGCTGCTTGTCCTCGGCGGCGGTACGCTGTTTGTCCGCGGCGAGCAGGGGCTGGATTTCCTTGGGCAGCATACCTTTGTCCTTGGTCGGCTTGGCGAGCCAGGCCTCGTAGGCCTTCTTCTGGTTTATGCCGTAATCCTTGTTTAGCTTGTCCAAGTCCGTCTGACGCTTGGCCAGCTCGGCCGTGTGTTCTGGCGCGGGCACTTCGACGGTGGTGGTGTCGAGGCGGAAGCGGGTGGCCACGCCCTTCACGAGGGAAGCCCCGCCACCGGGCACGCCGCGTTCCTTCACATGGTTGAACGCATCCATCCATTGGTAATAGTCCTTTTGAGTGACCGGGTCGTACTTATGGTCGTGGCACTGGGCGCACGCGACCGTCATGCCCAGCCAGGTGGTCGTCGTGCTCTCGACGCGGTCGAAGAGGCTCACATAACGCTGTTCCTCGGCGATGTTGCCGCCTTCGCCGTTGAGGATGTGGTTACGGTTGAAGGCCGTGGCGATCTTCTGGTCGAGCGTCGCGTTCGGGAGCAGGTCGCCGGCGAGCATCTCGGTACTGAGCTGGTCGAAGGGTTTGTCGGCATTGAGGTTCTTCACCAACCAATCGCGCCAGATCCACTGGAAGGTGTCGCCGTCCTGCTGGAAGCCGTTGCTGTCCGCATAACGCGAGGCGTCGAGCCACGGCAGCACCATCCGTTCGCCGTAGTGCGGCGAGGCCATCAAGCGATCGACCTGCTTGCCGTAGGCGTCCGGGCTCGCATCGGCGAGGAACACGGTGGTCTCCTCGGGCGTGGGCGGTAGTCCGGTGAGATCAAGCGAGAGGCGGCGGAGGAGCGTGGCCTTGGGTGCTTCGGGCGAGAGCTTCAGGCCAGCCTTGGTCAGTTTCTCGACCACGAAGGCGTCGACGGGGTTCTTCTCGCCGTTGGCCGGCAGGGCGGGGCGGGCGGGCGCAGTGAACGCCCAGTGGGCTTTATATTCCGCGCCTTCGGCGATCCAGCGCTTGAGAATCTCTTTTTGGGCGGCGGTGACCGTGCGATGCGAATCCGGCGGCGGCATGACCTCCTCCGAGTCCTTGGAGAAGAGTCGCTTCACCAGTTCGCTCGCCTCAGCGTCGCCAGGCGCAAAGGCCTTTTTCTGCAACGCCACTTCGCGGACATCAAGGCGGAGCTTCGCCTTGCGCTTGTTGCCGTCGGGGCCGTGGCAGTAGAAGCAGTTCTCGGAAAGAATCGGGCGGACGTCCTCGTTGTAGTCGAGCTTGGCGCCGAAGGCAGGCAAGGCGACGACGAGCGCGGCGAGAATGGGGCTGATCCGGGGCATGGGGTAGGCATAAGACAGTCTCACTACGGGAAGGTTTCAATCCCTACTGGTAGGCAGATTAGCCTAGCGGCGGAAACCTGCATTTATTCGGCGGAAATGTGCACCCGGCTTGCTTTGGGGTTGCTGGCAGGCTGACCCTTGTTGTCATTCCAGTCAGTGCGCATCCTTGACCGCTATATCCTCGCCGAATGGGCCAAGGTCTTCGCCCTTTCGCTGCTGAGTTTCATGGGATTGCTCCTGCTATCCGAGGGATATAACTGGATTCCCGACTTTCTCGGCTGGGGTGCTTCTTTCGGCACGATTCTGCAGTTCATGCTCCTGAGTTTGGTCAAGGACCTCTCGATGCTCATCCCGGTCGCCCTGCTGATCTCGGTTATCTTCGTCCTCGCGACGATGAACCGGAACCAGGAGATCTCCGCCGCCCGAGCCGCGGGTATCGGTATGTGGCGCCTGACGGCACCGCTTTGGGCCGCCGGTTTATTCCTCGCCGGCCTGTTGAGCTTGTTGAACGCGGTTCTGGTGCCCGAAGCCTTGGAGGCGCGCAACGGCTTGGCCGAAGAAGCGCAGTTCGCGGCCCTGAAGGAAAAAGGCGGCGTGGCCTTGCCGAAAGGCCAGGCCTCCTCCGTCTCTTTCGAGAACGCCTCCGCCCGCCGCCTCTGGTTGATCTCCAGCCTCGGCCTCACGACCGGACAGGCCTTCGAGGTCATCGTCCATTCGTTCGACGAAAAAAACCGCGAGGTGCGCTGCATCACCGCCCGCTTCGCCGAGTTCAAGCGAATCGACGGTCGCTGGCGCTGGACTTTTCGCGAAGGCCGCGACCTGCGCTTCGATCCGGCCACGGGCTCGCTCATGGCTCAGCCCCGCTTCAAGGAGCTCGTGCTCGCGGATTATGACGATGATCCGGAGGTGATGTTCTATTCCACGAAAGACCCTGACAAGCTTTCGCTCCGTGAGGTCGCCCGCTTCGTCGACCTAGCCGGCCCTAATCCCGGCGGCCAGAACGCCGCCTACGCGATGCGCTACCATTCGATCCTGGCCGCGCCAATCATCTGCCTTGTCGTCGTCGCCGTCGCGATCCCGTTCTCGGTCGGCGCCGGCCGTATCAGCCCGATGGTGGGCGTCGCCAAGACCTTCGGCCTTTTCCTCGCCTTCTATTTCCTCACCTCGTTTAGCTCCGCCTTTGGCGAGAGCGGCGCCTTGCCGCCGATGATCGCGGCCTGGATCCCCGCCGTGCTTGCCGCGGCTTGGGTCATCCCGAAGCTGAGGTCCGTCAATTAATCCATGCTTAGAGCTATTCGTATCCGCCCCGGTCGTCCCGTGCGCGCACTCCGGGGTCACCCCTGGGCCTTCCTCGGCGAAGTCGAGTTCGTCGGCGAGCCGCCGGTCGACGGCGATTGCGTCGAACTGACCGACCTCAAGGGCCGCTGCCTCGGCGCGGGCCTCTGGAATGGCAAATCGCAGATCGCCTGGCGCCGCTACTCGCGCCGCCCGATCACGCTCGACGGCCCGCTGCTCGAAGAGCTTGTGACGGCCTCCGTCAACCGCCGCGCGGGTAAGCCGGTCTGCCGCCTCATCTGGTCCGAGGCCGACAGCCTCCCGGGCCTAGTAGTCGACCGTTATAATGACTTGATCACGATTCAAGCCCTGACCTGCGGCATGGATCGCCGCCTAGCCACAATCATCGACGTGCTCCAGCGCCTGCTGCAGCCGCGCGAAATCGTCCTCCGCAACGACGCCTCCACGCGTAAGCTCGAGGGCCTGCGCCAGGAGATCCGCACGGTCTCGGGTAAGCCGCTCGAACCTTCCTGGATGGAAGTCGGTGGCGTGCAGGTGCTCATCGACCTCATGGGCGGGCAGAAGACCGGCACCTACCTCGACCAGCTCGATCAGCATCAGAACGTGGCGAAGCTCGCTAAGGGACGCCGCGTGCTCGACGCCTTCTGTAATCAGGGAGGCTTCGGCCTCGCCTGCGCCAAGGCTGGTGCCACCAGCGTGCTTGGCCTCGACCAGTCCGAGGACGCTATCGCCGCCGCCCGCTTGGCCGCCGAACGCAACGGACTCAGCGCCTCATTCGAAGTCGCCAACGTCTTCGATTGGTTCACCGAACACCGCGAAGCGTCCTTCGATCTCATCGTCCTGGATCCGCCGCCCTTCGCCCGCAGCAAGGATGCCGTCGACGGCGCCCTCCGTG
>CALQQQ010000097.1 GCA_943332745.1 Opitutus sp. GAS368
CCCACCCCCATCTGAGATAATAGTGCCAATACGAGAGATACTTAGCCTAGCAATGGGCTGGGGACATGGTAAACTGAACCTCTGAATGAAGCCCCCGTTCACGTTATTCCTTTTCCCCACGGTCTGCACCTTGCTGGCTGCAGGTCTCGCTGCCGCTGATACCCCCGCCTTTGAGTCCAAAGTCCAAGACTACCTGGAGGCGAATTGCCTGAAGTGCCACGACGGGAAGTCCGATAAGAGCGATTTCCGCATCGATAATCTTTCCCGCAAGGTCGGCCTGGAGAACACGCCCCAGTGGCGTGAGATCCTCGACCGCATCAGCTCCGGCGAGATGCCGCCCAAGAAGGAGAAGAAGCGTCCCTCCGCCGCAGAGAGCAACTACGTGGTCGATTGGCTTTCCACCCGTCTGCTTGAAGGTGAAGCCACCCGCCTCGCCGCCCGCGGTCCGGTGAACTACAATCGCCTCACCCGCGACGAGTATGTGAACACGATCCGTGATTTGCTCGGGGTGCAGTTCGATGCCGCTGACCCCGGAGGTCTCCTGGAAGACGCGGAGTGGCACGGCTTTGAGCGCCTCGGCTCGGTGATGACGCTGTCTCCTTCTAATATCGAGAAATACCTCGCCGCCGGTGAACTCGTGCTCAACGAGGCCTACCCGGTCAAAAAGACCCCGCCGATGTCCGGCACGAAGCGGACCTACGTCGAGACGCAGATCAGCGAGCCGCATCGCACCATCCTGAAGGAGCGCGGTCTCTTCGATAAGATTCGCTTCGAGATGTGGCCGGGCGATCTCTTCCGCTATTCGAACCTGGAAAACAATCCCGCCATGGTGCTCGAGCCAGGCGTCTACGAGATTAGCTACACGCTCAGCGGCCTGCGCGCCCCGGGCGCCCGCCCGCCCCGCCTACTTGTCTATGAGGAGAAGCTCGATCGCGTGCTCCATGAGCAAGACGTGATCGCCCCCGAAGATAAGCCGACCACGGTTACATTCCGCGCCCACTTACCGAAGGGCCGACCGACAATTCATGTCATCAACGACATCCCCGGCCCGTCCAATCTCCCTCGCTCGGGTCGCCATGGTAATAAGCCCTTCATCAGCACTAAGGATGGCCGCATTCCGTGGCAGGTGAAGTTGACGGATGAGCAGGGGCAGCCCCGCTATTCGTTCCTCATTCTCGACACAATCTCGTGGCGCGGCCCCATCATCGAAGACGATGTGGCGAAGCGCCGTGCCGAATACATGCCGGTATCGACCACGGACCTCGCCCAGGTCCGCGAGGGTTTCACCCGCTTGGCTCGCCGGGCTTTCCGTCGCCCCGTCGGCGAACAGGAAGTCGAACGCTACGTCAGCATTGTGAAGGCCGAACTGGCCTCCGGTGAGAAGTTCCCCGACGCAGTCAAGGTCGGGATGCTCTCCATTCTCTGCTCGAAGAGTTTCCTGTTCATCACCGAGGGCGATCCCGAGACGAAGCGCAAGACGCTCAACGATTGGGAGCTCGCCACTCGTCTCTCGTATTTCCTCTGGAGTACGATGCCCGATGACGAACTGCTCGCCGCCGCCGAACAGGGTAAGCTGCGCGATAAAGCCGAACTCACCCGCCAGACGGCCCGCCTGCTCGCCGACCCTCGCTCCAAGCGCTTCACGGATTCCTTCGCCAATCAGTGGCTGCAACTCCGCAAGGTGGGCCGCTTCCCGCCCGACAAGAAACTCTACCCGGATTACGACGGTAACCTCGAGAAGAGCATGGTCGGCGAGACGAAGGCCTTCTTCCGTGAGGTCCTACAGAGCGGCCTGACGCTTCGCGAGTTCATCAACTCCGATTGGACGATGATGAACGCCCGGATGGCCACGTTCTACGGCCTGCCCGAAGGTGATCTGCCCCGCGATGACTTCAAGCGCGTCACGCTCCCCGTCGATAGCCACCGCGGCGGCCTACTCACGCAGGCATCCATTCTTTCGCTGACGTCCGATGGTACCCGCCATCGCCCCGTGCATCGCGGCGTCTGGATCTCCGACTCGATCCTCGGTAAGGTTCCGCCTCCTCCGCCCGCCAACGTTGAGCCCATTCCCACCAACGCCATCACGGGTGCCAAGGTCTCCCTCCGCACGAAGCTGGAAGCCCATATTCACGATCAGCGCTGCGCTGCGTGTCACGCCCGCATGGATCCACTCGGTTTGGCCTTTGAAAACTTCGACGCCATCGGCCGCTGGCGGACCGAGGAGACTATCGAAGGGGAGGGTGCTAACCCGAAGGTGAATGCAGCTGGCACGTTCCCGGATGGCCGTGCCTATGAGAACCCCGAGCAGTTCAAGGCCTTGCTCGGTGAGAAGATCGATTCCTTCAATCTGGCCTTCATCGAGAAGCTCGCCACCTACGGCCTGCGCCGCGCCCCGACATTCGCCGACCGCGAAGCCCTCGCCCGCCTCGCCCAGACCGGCAAGGAAAAGAACTACCGCCTCCGCGATATTATAGAGGCGTTCGTCCTCTCCGACCTGTTCGCCCAGCGTTAATCATTTATAACAAAACCCCACCCCATCCATTCTCATGTCTAACCTCAATCTTAACAAGTGGCGCATTAGCCGTCGCCAGATGCTCCGCGGCCTCGGCGCCACCATCGCCCTTCCGATGCTGGATTGTATGGCGGCCTTGGCTTCCGACCCGAAGCCGTTAGCCAAACCTAAGCGCAGCGTCTTCCTCTATATCCCGAACGGGGTGAACACGCTCACCTGGCAGATCGAGAAGGCCGGCCGTGATTTCGAATTCACCAAGCCGCTCGCCGCCCTCGAACGCCACCGCGCCGACGTGACGCCCATCAGCGGCCTCCACCACCCCCAGGTGCTCGGCAAGCACCACAATTGCGAACGCGTCTGGCTCACGGGCGCCAACGTTCCCGCCGATGGTGGCGCTTTCCGTAATACGGTCTCGGTCGACCAGCTGATGGCGGAAGTGCAGGGTGCCTCAACCCGCTTTGCCTCCCTCGAGATGGCCATCGAAGGCAACTCGCTGGCTTGGTCTCGCGATGGCATCCAAATCCCCGCCGAGCGTAATACGCAGAATATTTTCAATATGCTCTTCGGCGTGGAGAAGGACAGTAAGGAGACCATCCGCCGCCGCCTCAGCCGCCGGGGCAGCATTCTCGATCTCGTCTCCGACGATGCCAAGAGCTTCAATCGCTCCCTGGGCACGGAAGACCGTTCCAAGCTCGATGAATACCTGACGGCCGTCCGCCAGGTCGAAGAGCGTACCCGCCGCGCCGATGAATGGCTCAACATCCCGAAGCCGAAGCTCTCCACCGCCGAGGCCGCCCGCCTCAGCCGGAAGCTCAATATGACGGTCGTCGCCGAGTACCACCGTCTGTTCTATGATTTGATGGTGATGGCCCTGCGCACGGACTCCACCCGCGTCATCTCCTGCATGATCTGCAGCGAGGGTAACGGCGGCGCAATCCCCGACATCGGTATCTCCCAGACCCGCCACGGTCTCTCCCACCACAACGGCGATCCGGAGCAGCTCCGCCGCCTGACGCAGACGGATACGTTCCTCATCGACCAGCTCGGCTACTTCCTCGATCAGCTGAAGATGCACAATGAGAACGGGCAATCGCTGCTCGATTCCACCCAAGTCCTCTGGGGGAGCGGCATGGCCTACGGCCACAGCCACGGTAATGCCAACCTGCCCACGATCCTCGCCGGCGGCCGTGCCCTCGGCTACAACCACGGCCAGCACGTCGACTTCAATCTCCCCAAACTCGGCAAGTACAATGTGGCCGACGCCACCGGTCACTACCGCGTCTGCTCCCGTCCAGTCGACAGCGATGCCCACCTCAGCAACCTGTTGCTGACGATGCTCAATCGCGTGGATGTGCCGGCGAAGGAGTTCTCCGATAGCCTACGCCCGATTTCTCAGATCGTTGCCTGATCCAGTCCGTCCGTTCTGACCGCCCATGCGTACGCTGTTCGCCTCCCTCTGCCTTCTCGTGTCCGTGGGCGCCGCCTCCGCTGCGGATGCACCGGCATATCGCACCGATGCCGAAGGGTTCATCAATGCTCCTTCGCCGAAGAAGTGGTATGCCTTGACCGATGGCGCCTTCCCGCCTGAGGGCTCTGCCCACGCGGTGTCGGGCGAACTCATCCACATCGACCACCTGGAGCGGCGTTTCTACCTCCGCGTCGACCGCAATGATAGCCAAGACCGCGGGGTCTGGGATCTCTGCATCGATGGTTTCATGCTACCCTACGGCAGTATCTTCTATCGGGGCGCTCCCGCTGCGCTCCAGGACATCCCCCAAGGCACCCACCTCCACGGCCTGTTCTACCTCAAGCCCGCCAACGATAAGGACATGCCCCCGCCGGCGGCCTTTAATCGTCGGTCGCCTGAGGGTGACTTCCGCCGCTGCTTCCAGCTTGAGGACGATTTTTCGCATCACCAGCGCCTGAAGCAGAAGTGGAAAATTGATGAGGTAAATCTCGAGAAGATGGTGCTGACTGCGACGCTACAGCAGGACGGTGCCCCCGTAGGTAAGCCGAAGCTCTTCGATCTGCTCAATGGTACGACGGTCTATAAGGGTAATGAAATCCTCGGCCTCAAGGCCTTGCAGCCCGGACAGAACGTCTTGGTTAATCTCACTTGGGTCACGCTCTACGGTCCCGGCCGCATCACTGATCTCTGGATTGATGATGCCAGCCGCGAGCAGGCCACCGCCCGCCAGCTTGAGCGCCACCGCCTCTACATTCGGGAACGCGGCTTCCCCGGCTGGATTAACTCCGTCGACGACGTCAACGAGACCGTCACGATGACCTTCTTCGCTGGCTTCGATACGAAGTTGTTCGACGAAATGTTCACCCCCGCTCCGATCGTGCCTGGCAAAGAACCTCTGCCGGGTGCCCTGCCTAAGGGCGGCCTCGCCGTGGCCCGCGACAGCCTTATGACTTATGATCCGGTCAATGACCGCAAGGGCGCTGGCATCATGGAGTTTAAGAAGGTCCCCCTCGAATACGGTAGCTCGGGCTATCAGCTCAAAGTGAAGTGCGACATGATGCTCGAGGGCTATCGGCCCAAGCGCGTCGTCCGTTTCTTCCCGCCGTCCTGGAAGGTCAAGGAACTCCCCCGCGAAGAGAAATTCGAAGGCCGCGAGTAACCCCTTCCCCCACTTACCTCTGCCTCGAGGTAGGGACGGCTCTCCGACCCGTCCGTTCGCGGACGGACCCACGAACCTCCATCGACATCCTCTCTCTGCCGCCGCCTCTCTGTATTCCCAACCGCTAACCGCCAACCGCTTCCACCTCGCGGCTCCGCCACGCCCTACCTCGAAACCACTGCAAAAAACAATGAACCAAGAACGAAGAACACCCCTAGCGCTGCCTCTCTGTATTCCCAACCGCTAACCGCC
>CALQQQ010000098.1 GCA_943332745.1 Opitutus sp. GAS368
CCAAGGCAAACCATAGCAGCAGAGGGATGTAGGCGTCGGTGGCGTCCTCATCGCGGGAAGCGAGAGCCGTGACGAGTTTGAGCATCTGGTCGGTCGGCAGACGACGCGCCGAAGAGGCGAGTTGCGAGCGGACTTCGGCGTCGGGTTCGACACGTGCACGAGCGAGGATGGCAGCCAAGACCGAAGCGGGCAGTGCACGGGCACCCTTAGATCCGACGCCCGCGACGCCGAGGCCGCGGTTAACGCCATATTTATCGCCCAGGAAACGCGTGGCCCAGAAACGGACCGGCGCGTAGGCATGGGTCAGCGCGGCGACGGCACGTGCGTCCGTGAGCGCATCAGCCTGATAGAGGGACCAAAGAGAACCGAGGGCACCCCTGCCCTTGTCGGCCGCGAGTTGTGCGTCGAGTAAGGCGACCGCCTGCGGGTCACGACGTTCGGCAAGTAATTGCAACGAGGCCGTCCGGTGGAACTTGTTCGGGTGACCGAGCAAGTTAACTAATTGAGCGATCGTCTTGCCTTCGAGGTTCGTGTCGGTCTCGAGTTTGGCGTCCTTATCGCGGAGGCGATACATGCGGCCAGTCGTAGGATCGATCTGGTTTTGGTAGTGCTGGCCGTGCGCGATGTAATATTCGTACATGTCGGACACGAAGAGCGACCCGTCGGGAGCGTTGGCGCTATAGAGCGGGCGGAAACCGACGTCCTCGGACCACATCGCGATACCCTTGTCAGTCGTCACGTACGTCGCACCCTGCGGGATGCGCTCGGAATCGGTGACAGTGTTGTGTAGCGGATCGAGGGAGAAGAGGTGACCCTGATATTGAGCGGGCATCGCCGTGCCCTCGATGAAGGAACCGAAATGCGCGAAGCGCGGAACCTTGGTGACCGAGCCCAGGATTGGTAACTGACCGAAGGTGTAGGGCGTCCGCGAAGGGCCGAACTTACCGGGGTCGACACCCTGCTTAAGGTAGATACCGCCTTGGACGTAGTGCCATCCGCGGGTGTTACCGCCGTTATGGCCGGAGTACATCCGACCATCGCCGTCGAACTCGAGTCCGAAGGGATTGCCCGAGCCTTCGCTGAAGATGTCATACTCGCGGGTCTTCGGGTGGTAGCGCCAGACCATGCAGCCTTCGAAATGGACCGGGGCGGCGTCGGCAGAGTCGAAGCCCGGACGGACGACGCGCGAGGAGGACGTGCTACCGTGTACGCCGTAAAGCCACCCATCCGGACCAAGGATGATGCCGTTGCCGACGGAGTGGGTGTCCTCGAGGCCGAAGCCGGAGAGATGCACTACGGGCGGGCCATCCGGAATGTCGTCGCCGTTGGCGTCGGGGTAGAACAGCAGGTAAGGCGGGTTCATCACCCAGACGCCGCCGTTGGCCCGCACGGCGGAGTTGGCCATGTTGAGCCCGTCCTGAAAAACCGTGTGCTTGTCGTAGACGCCGTCGTACTTAGTCGACTCGTGGATGGAGACGATGTCAGCGCCACGGTCATGGTTGGGCGGAGCGGGCGGGACGCGGTCATAGTGCGAGCGATAATACTTATCGCGACTGATCATGTTAACGCCCGCGGGATAAGGATACTGTCGATACTGCGTCACCCAGAGGCGGCCGCGGGTGTCGAAGCTGAAGTGGGTTGGCTGGGCGACCAGCGGCTCGGCCAGTAACAGGTCGATCGCGAGGTCAGGCGTGGCCCGCATCTTCGCATAGGCGTCGGCCGGCAAAAGCATAGGGCCATGAAACTGTTCGGCGCGACCGAGGACGCGGTTCGATTCGCGGAACTTCGAGAACGAGGAGGAAGTCGGCTGAACTTTGAGCGCTTGACTAGGGACAAGCGGCATTTCGGAATATTCCCACGCACCTTCGAGCACACACTCCATGAAGTAGTTCATGATGAACGGCGCTTCGCCGAGGAAGCCACCCTTCCCTTCGGGCTGCTGGACATGGAAGAGGATCTCATTCCATTCGCCTTTCTTCAACGTACCGACTGGGACCTTATGACGAAAGACCTCCTTGCGGGCGCTCTTGTAGCTGGGAGCGAAGGCGCCGCCGGTGCCGATTTTCACGCCGTTGACGAAAACCTCGTGCGCCCCTTCAAGGTCGCGGAAGTTCACCCCGACTGATTCCTCGAAGAGGTTACGCTCGTGCTTGGTGAAGAACGAATCGTCCACCCGTACCCAGGTGCGATACCAGGCGTCGTGTGCGGCAGCCGGACGACCAGCCGGGGATGGCACGGGTACCGTCGATTGGGCGAAAGCGAGCGAAGCGCCCAGCATGGCGACGCATAGCAGGAATAAACGACGAAGAGGCATGGGGTAAGACCAAGACAAGCGTTACCAGCAAAGGTCGCAATAGTGGGCGGGAAAGGAGACAGAAACGGCGTTTAATTAGCAGCCTACCGGCCGCGTCACTGGCCGATTTCACCGCGGGGACTGGAGGAAAATTAAGGATTATATGGTGTTTTGGCCTGTTGGCTTGACAGTGAACAAGTTTTCATAGAACATGCGTTCACTATGGAAGAACTGACCAAGAAGCAGCGGGCCATCCTTGACTACATGAAGGCCCACGTCGCCGAGCACACCTACTGGCCGAGCATCCGCGACATCCAGGCCAAGTTCCGCTTCGCCTCGACCAATGCCGTCTTCGGTCACCTCCAAGCTCTCGAGCGTAAGGGCGTCCTCCAGCGCATCCCCGGCGCCGCCCGCGCCTACAAGATCGTCCCCGAAGTCCTCAGCGACACCTCCGAGACGGTCATCCGCTACGAGGGACCCGGCGAGGACGCCATCGCCTTCGAGAGCGTCAAGTTCGCCGGCTCCATCGCCGCCGGCTTCCCCGACTACACTGAATCCTCCGGCGTCTTGGATTCGATGCAGGTGCCCCTTGCGCCCAGCTCGCGTCGTCGTGCCCCTGAGTCCTTCGCCCTCCGCGTGCGTGGCGATTCGATGATCGATGCCGACATCAACGATGGCGATACGGTCATCATCGAACCAGGCGTGCCGAAGCATGGCGACATCGTCGCCGCCCTCATCGACGGTGAGACCACCCTCAAGCGCCTGATCAAGCAGGGCTCGAAGGTCTACCTCAAAGCCGAGAACCAGAATTATCCTGACCTGATTCCCACCACCTCTCTCACGATCCAAGGGATCGCGAAGTCGGTGATGAAGCGAATCTGAAGCGGCGCCCTGCCCTTCAGAGCGACCAGGCCTTGAGCTGGGCGTCGATCGCGGCGCCCATGACCTCGTAACCCTTGTTCGTGGGATGCAGGAAGTCGCCCATGGTCTCCTTGAGGATGCTGCCGTCTGCTTCGACCAGCTTATCCGTCACATCGACGAAGGCGTCGGCAATCTGCGAGGCTTGCGCTTTCAGTAGCTTATTGGCGTCGGCGACGCGCTGGCGGGTAGCGTCTGGCTTGGCACCGCGAGGAAGGATGGCCAGTAACAGGATCTTGGACTGCGGAGACTGGCGGCGAATCTCGCGGCAGACCTCAGCCACGCCTTCGACGGTATCGGCGACGTTATTGATACCCGAAAGGTTGTTCGTGCCGATGAGCACGACGTAGGCCTTCGGCTTGAGGCCAGCGACCTCGCCATGACGGAGACGCCAGAGCACGTTCTCGGTGCGATCCCAACCATAGCCGAGATTGATCGGATGATGCGGAGCGATCCACTTCTCCCAGGACTCCTTACCCGCGACACGCTTGGCCTTAGGTTCTCCCGACCAGAAATGGGTGATGGAGTCACCGATGAAGACCACGTCGGCCTGGATAGCACCAGCCTTATTCAGGGCGAGGATCTCATCATGGCGTACGACCCAATCATAGGATCGCCAGTCGCGATTCTGGGTGAGCGGCACGAGCGCAGTATTCTTCGGACCGGAACCTGGGATGATCTGAGTGGCCACTTGACCGACCAGTTTGTTGGCCTCGAAGGCAGCAGCCTTCACCGTACCGCCTTCCGGTAACTTAATCGGAGCGAGGTAAACGCCAGCCGACAAATCCGGGTCCTTACCGTTGAGGGTATAGCGAATAACGTCGCTCGGCTTATCGGGCTTAATGACGACGGCCTTACCTGTCACATCGAGCGAGATCTCGAAGGCGGAGACGACAGACGAAGCCAGCACGGCCGTGAGCAAGGAGAACAAGCGGAGAGAGCGCATAGGGATGAGGCCAACGTGCCCAACCCTCCCATGGGTGGCAATGCAAACTAGGCCTGACGGCTGAGCACCAGCAGGACGTCCGAATACTCCATGTCGATCTTACGGGTCGATGTGAGGTCGTAATGGAAATCGTGGCAAGTGATGAGACGCAGCGACGGCACCTTGGCCAGTAAGGCCTTGAGCTCGGCCGGCGAATAGGTCCGGAAATCCCAGTGGGTCTCCTCGACGCGGGTCTTACCCCTCTCAGTGATGCGCATACGCGTCCGCATGGCCTCCGTTCGGGACTTCCGGTCGGCCGGGGCGGACCACGTATCACTGACTACCCGAATACCCGGCTTGCGGCCGATCCAACGCTCATGGTCGGGTGGGGTGTTCTTATAATCCGTCAGGTGCAGGCCGAGCAGCAGCAGACCACCCGGACGCAGGGACGCGGCCATGCGACGCAGGGCGCTCACGGCGCCGGCTTCGGCGTCGATGTACTTGAACGTGCTGACGAAGCAGTGTGCGACATCGTAGCGGGCGCCTTTTGGCACCTTAAAATCCTGCAGGCGATCGCGCCAGACCCTACCCTTCAGGCCCTTGGCCTTGAGGCGGCTCTTAGCGAAGGCGACCTGGTGCTTGTTCAGGTCGAAGCCATGGACGACGTGGCCACGGGCAGCCAACGACTCAAGCAGGCGACCCGACCCGCAGGCCGGCTCGAAGACCCGCATGGGTCCGTCCAGCTTCGGGCCGTGCTTCTGCATGATACCCTCGATGAAGCGGGTCTCCTTCGGCGTGTAATCCGCATACACCATATCGTAATACAACGGTGAGTCGTACCACGCCGTGGCGGATTGTTTGGAAGAGGACAAAGCGGTCAGCGGTTGGCGGTTAGCGGATAGCGGTTGGCAAAGACAGTACCGAGGCGGGTTCAAACATCGGGCTAGGAGACAGAGTCACGGCAAGACGACTGGGTTTGGGTTTTACCCCAACCGCCAACAGCTTACCGTCAACCGCTTAAACCCGTTACTGATAAATCTCCCCGCCCTTTTCGCGGAATTCCTTGGACTTCTCTTCCATGCCCTTGGCGAGGGCTTCGGCCTCGGAGACGCCCTGGGCGTCGGCGAACTTCCGGATGTCGTCGGAGATGCGCA
>CALQQQ010000099.1 GCA_943332745.1 Opitutus sp. GAS368
GAAGGCACGGCCGCTTCGGCAGACCAAACCGGGTAGCCGCCGTAGATTCCGTTCTGGGCGATCGTCTGGCCGGAGTGGCATTCGCGCAGTTCGGGCGGACGGTCGGCGGTCAGGATGAGCAGAGGCGTGGCTGCGAGACGTGCCTCGACGATGGCGGGTAGGTAGTTCGCAGCGGCGGTGCCGGAGGTGCAGAGCAGGGCGGCGGGGCGGCCCGTGGCCTTGGCGAGGCCGAGGGCGATGAAGCCGGCCGAACGTTCGTCGAGCGCGACGGTCACGTGTAGGCCGGCGGATTCGGCGAAGGCATGGGCGAGCGGCGTCGAGCGCGAGCCGGGCGAGATCACCACGTGCGTGAGGCCGAGGCGACGGAGGGTGCGCACGCCCACGTCGGCCCAGAGGGCGTTCGTATTCAGGTGCCTGGTCGCGCGAGCCATGCCGACAGGCAATCCCGCAAGGGCAGGGCTGTCCAGCGTGGGCTTGGTTTGGGGTTTAAGCCCGGCCGATTAGCCCTATTATTTCCAGACAAATGGAGGTCTTCCTGCATCTGTTGCCCCTCGTTGGGTCCTTCGTCTTCGCCGGCTTATTGCTCCACGCGATCTTCTGGGGCATGACGTTTACCGTCGACGAAGCGTATACGCGTGTGCGCGTCTATGGTTGGACTGTGCGTAAGATAGCCCACAGCGATGTCGAGTGGGCAGCACATGATTGGTGCTTCTGGAATGAGCATTACACCAATACCGTGAACCCAAAGAAGATGATCCTGCTCCGTCGTCGCACCGGCTGGTTCAAGAATTTCGTCATCAGCCCGCCTTCACCGCAAGCGTTCCTTCAGGAACTCGCCGTGCGCGGCGTCACGGTTCGATAAACTTTATGCGCACGCTCCTCGCTCTCTTCTGTTCCGCCTTCGTCCTCGTCGCCGAGGATCGGCCCGCTTTCTTTGCGATGGATACCGCCGCTCGTCTCGAGCCGGCGGAATGCGCGCAGGTGCTGGCCGATCTGGGTTATGCGGGCTTGGGCGGGCGCCCGGCCACGGCTAAGGCTCACGCTGCGGCCTTGAAGGCCAAGGGCCTGGTCTTTTTCAATGGCTACCACGTCACAAATTTCTCTCATGCGCAGACGGCCATGTCGGCTGACCTGAAGAAGGCCGTCGATGACTTGGCGTCGGCGGGCGGCTCCGTGCTTTGGCTGGGCATCAATAAGGTCGATTTCCCGATGGGTATCAGATTACCCCCAGAATACGGAGATACCATCGTCGTGCCTCAACTCCGCCAATTGCTGGCCTATGCGAAGGCTAAGGGTGTGAGGATTTCGCTCTACCCTCATGGGGGTTTCTGGGCCGAGAAGTTTGAAGTCTGCGTGCGTGTCGCGGAGAAGGTCGACGACAAGGCGTTGGGCGTGACCTTCAATCTCTGCCACTGGCTGAAAGTCGAAGGCTCCGAACGCGATCCGCTACCGCTCATCCAGGAGGCTCTGCCGCGGTTGAACTTCATCACGATCAATGGCGCCGATACGGGCGACACGCAGAAGCTGGGTTGGGATAAGCTGATTCAGCCGCTGGGACGAGGGTCGTATGACGTGGCGTCGCTGGTCGCCAAGGTCCGACGGGCCGGCTATCGCGGTCCGTTTGGTTTCCAAGGGTACGGCATCAAGTTGGACCCCAAGGAACTCCTCAAGGAGACCATGGAGGGTTGGCAGAAGGTGGTGAAGTGAGGTTTTTGCGGTGAGCGGTTGGCGGTTAGCGGTTGGGACGAGCCATCAAGGCAGGGGAAACCGGAGACCGGATGATTGGCTGGGGACTCTATGTTGGTAGGGCTGACCGACTCGATCGGCCGATTTTAAGCGAGGGTGCTTAACCCTAGCTTAAAACGACCCGTAGGACGCCTTCCGGTTTCCGGTCTCCCTTTGGGGTGAGGCTTTCCTTGCCGCCAACCGCCAACCGCTAGCCGCTTATCTCTTGAAACAAAAAACCCCGGTCGCCCGGGGTTTTGTCAGCAGCCTTAGTTCAGGCTTACTTGTGGTCCTTGGCGTGCTCGGCGAGCGGGTCGTAACCGAAATCCTTCTTCAGGTCGCGCCAGGAGGCGTGGACGTGGTTGGCTCCGCCCTGGAAGTTGACGAGCTCGAAGAGGAAGGTCGGGCCCTGAATGCTGTAGTAGTGGGGTTCGCCGACTTCGAGTCCGCCGTTCCAGGCGAAGACTAGGGAGTCCTTCACGTCTTCGATCGCCTTGAGTTCGCGGACGGCGAAGTCCGGGCGGGTGCGGCTGACGTATTCGAAGATGATCTTACCGAGCGTCTGCTTCTGTTCGGCGGTAAGGGCCGTGGCGGCGATGCCCTGGTGCTTGATGAGGCCATTGGCCTTCTGCTTGTTGCCCGTCACGACGTCCTTGAACGGGTCCTTGTTGAGGAAGCCCTGCTTGCGCTGTTCGGCGGTGAGGGACTTGGCGAGCTGGCGGCCGAGGTCGTCTTCGTGGCGCAGGAGCTCGAAGCCTACGAGACCAGGCTGGCCTTCCTTGATCGTGCCCGGGTTGCTGGCGAAGAAGGAGGGCGTCGAGCTGACGAGCTCTCCTTTGACCAGCGTGAAGTTGAGTGAGAGGTGGTGGCCTTCCCAGCGGAAGCCCCAGGTGCCCTTGGTGTCCGGCGTACCAAAGATCGACACGAAGTAGTTCTCGGCGTCGCGCTTCGGGCCCGAGCCCTTCTCGATCTCGAGGAGCAACTGTTCGAGGGCCATAATCTGTTCGGCCTTCATGTGCCCGCGACCGCTGAGGGCGACGGAGAGGATGGCCTGGGCGAAGTGGCGCTGGCCGGGATTCATTTCTTTCAGCGGCAGGCCCTTGCGGGAAGCCGGGACGAAAATCCAGTTCGTGCGCTCGGCGTCGTCGAAGCCGAAGGTCGCCTTGGCCTTTTGGTCGGCGTTGAGTGAGCCGAGGAAGGCGGAGGCCGCGGAGGACATCTCTTCGCCGGCGGTGTGGCCGAAGGCGGCGGGGACGGCGGCGGCCAGGAGGCACAGCACACTGAGGAGACGGGTGAGGGAGCGCATGGGGGTGTGAGGTAAGGACAGGGGTGTAAGGGAAGGGTTCCCTCAGAGCCAGAAAGGAATGACGACGAAGTCGCCATTCCGTGCAAAAGTGCATCGGTGCAAAGGTGCAAAAGTGATAAAACAGGCCTCTTAGTAGCCTGTATTAATGGGCGTGGTCTGATGCCACATTTGCACCTTTGCACAGCGCAACGCGCGATTTGCACTTTTGCACGCGAAGCCCTCAGGCTTCGCCTTACGCGCCCTCTGCCTCGCTTAGCTTCTGCGCGGCCTGTTCCCAGGCGGCGGTGGCGGTCTGCAGGGCGTTGATTGTGTCGCGAAGCCGGGCGTTCAATTGGGGGAGGTTCACGCCGCCAGTATAGGTGGCCGGGTCGGCGAGTTCAGCGGTGATCTGGGCCTGCTTGGCTTCCAGTTCCGAGACCTGCTGTTCACACTTGGTGACGTCGGCCTTCAGCTTACGGATGTCGGCGGCGGACGGCTTCACAGGTACCTTCGGCTTTTCGGCCTTTGGCGCTTCATCCTGTTTCGGCCGAGCGTCGGTGAAGCCAGCGGTCAGTGCGGCGCGCTCGTTGCCCGACTTAGACTTCTCGAGATAGTAGGCGTAGTCGCCGGCGTACTGCGTCAGGCGGCCGGAGTGCACGTGGAGGACGGTCTTCGCGATCTCGCGGATGAAGTGGACGTCGTGACTCACGAAGTAGAGCGTGCCTTCGTAAGTCTTCAGGGCGGCGATGAGCGCATCGATCGACATGATATCGAGGTGCGTCGTCGGTTCATCCATGAGGAGGAAGTTCGGCGGATTGATCATCAGCTTCACCAAGGCGAGGCGGGATTTCTCGCCGCCCGAAAGGACCGAGACGCGTTTGTTCACGTCGTCCTTGCGGAAGAGGAACGTGCCGAGCATGCCGCGGGCCTGCTGTTCGGTGAGGCCGTTCTCCGTCGTGCGGAGTTCCATCACGTTCTCGAGGACGGTTAGCTTCGGGTTGAGGTTGTCGACGCGGTTCTGGGCGAAGTAGCCCGTGATGACGTTGCCACCTTCCTCGCGCACGCCGCCGTTGATCGGGATGACGCCGGCGAGGATCTTGAGCAGGGTGGATTTACCGGCGCCGTTAGGGCCGACGAGCACGGTCCGCTGGCCGCGTTCGCATTCGAAATTGAGGTCCTTGTAGACGACGTGGTCGCCGTAGGCCTGCTGGACGTGCTCGAGCTTCATTACCTTGAGTCCGGAGCGCGGGGGCTGCGGGAAGCGGAACTGGATCTTCTTCAGGTCGTCCTCCGGCTCGTCGATCGCGACCTCTTCAAGGCGGGCGATCTGCTTCTCCTTGGACTTCGCGCGGGAGGCCATGGAGGCCTTGGCGCCGAAGCGGTCGACGAACGTCTGCAGGTGCGCAATCTCGCGCTGCTGATTCTTGAACATCGCCTGCTGGCGATCCTTACGGGCCACACGTTCGAGGATGAAGTCGTCGTAGTTACCGGAGTACTCGTGCAGACGCTGGCCGCGTAGTTCGATGGTGCCGGTGCAGAGCGCGTTGAGAAAGGCACGATCGTGTGAGATGACCACGAGGCCGCCGGGGTAGCGGGTCAGGTAGTCCTGGAACCAGAGGAGGGCTTCGAGGTCGAGGTGATTCGTCGGTTCGTCGAGCAGCAGGAGCGTCGGTTCGCTGACGAGCAGACGGGCGAGGTGCGCGCGCATGACCCAGCCACCAGAAAAGGTTTTAGCAACTTTTTCGTGGTCGGTCTCGCGGAAGCCGAGGCCGGCGAGGATTTTCTTCGCGCGGGGCTCGAGCGTGTAGTCGATATCCCAGTCGTCATCGTTCTCGGGCTCGAGCTTGCCGCCGCTCGTCGCGATCTGGAGAATCGTCTCGTCGCCGGCTGGCGCGCTTTCCTGGGGCAGGAAGCCGAAGTTCGCACCGCGTTCCCACTCGATGAGGCCTTCATCCGGCTGGTCTTTACCGAGGATGATATTGAAAAGGGTCGATTTGCCCGCGCCGTTGGCTCCGACGAGCCCAAGCCGGTCCGTCCGCGCAATATTCAGTGAGACCTCCGCGAACAAGGTGCGGGGTCCGTAGGACTTGGAAATATTGGCAATCGTCAGCATCGAAGGGGCGTTAAAGAGGCGGGAAGGCGGAAGGGCAAGAGAAAGGGCTGGAGGGAGGGCTAGGGTCAGGGCTAGGGCTGGGGCTAGAAGCCGCAGGTTATGGTAGGGACGGCTCTCCGAGCCGTCCGTTCGCCGTGGAAGATGCGGATGTCGTTTGGGTCAAC
>CALQQQ010000100.1 GCA_943332745.1 Opitutus sp. GAS368
GCGCGCTTTATCCAGAAGCTCGAAGACCGCGGCCTACTTTCCTCCACCCAGGTCCTCTTTGGTAGCGGCATGGGAGACAGCAGCGCCCACACCAACGCCAACCTACCCGTACTGCTCGCCGGCGGCAGTCATCGCCACGTGACGCACGCGGAGCTCCCATCCGAAAAAGGACGGCGCATTCGCCTGAGTAACCTCTACCTGAGCATGGCTCGCCGGTTTGGCGTTCAAGCGGATCGCTTCGGCCAGAGCAACGGCACCCTCGATAGCTTTGGCGCATGAGCCCTCGACGCTTCTGGTCACACTGTGCCCTCGGAGTCACCCTGCTGACTGGCTTGCCAGTGTGGGCGCAGTCCACCGATGTCGCGAAGCTGATTGAAAATCGCTGCCTAGATTGCCACGATAACGCCACGCAGAAGGGGAAACTTTCGCTGGAAGGCATCGACCCCAAAGTCAGCGTAGCCAACGCGGACATCTGGCGGCGATGCCTGGAGCAGATTGAACGCGGCTTCATGCCGCCGGCCGCGAAGAAACAACCGACCGCCGCCGAACGCGATAGCGCCGTCCGTGAGCTCGAAACCCGCCTGGTTCAATACCACAGGCAGCAGGCACCCAAGGCGGAGTATACGGTCTTACGTCGCCTTAATCGCGAGGAATACCGTAATACCGTCCGCGACCTCCTACATCTGGAGTTAAGCACCGACCCTACGGCCTCGTTCCCTGGCGACCAGCGCTCCCATGGCTTCATCAGCAACGGGGATAGCCTCGTGACGTCGAGCTTCCTGCTTCGTCAATACCTCGCAGCCTCGGAAGACATTGTCGACCGGGCCGTGCAATTCGGCCCAAAGCCCGCCGTACAAAAATGGCAGATGCATCCGCCCTTCGACCGCTCTTCCGGCGTCGAGCAACTCCAGACCAGCGGCTACTTCAAGAAGATCAAGCAGCCCCAGCCCTATCAGGATATCTGCCAGCGCATTGGTGCCGGCGGCGCTCCTTACGGACTTTATCACCCGCTTGATGACCTCAGCGACAGCGGAGTTCCCGTGAGCGGCTGGTACCGCGTGCGCATCCAAGCGGAAGCCAAGTTCCGCCACTCGCTCGTGCAAGCGAAGTTTAAACGCTGGTCCTCTCTCTGGGATGAGTCCGAGCCGATTCGCCTTTCACTCTTCACCGCGACCCTTCAAGGCTTCGACCCATCCAATAAACAGGCCCGCGATCACGCTGCCACCCATGAACAAGCCGGCCAGCGCCACGTCGGCACGTGGGATCTCCCCGACGACGAGCGCGTCTGGGTGGAGTGCCGCGTGTGGCTAGACAAAGGCCAATTCCCAAGGGTGGGCTTCCCCAATGGCCCGACGAATTCGAACTACCGGCTCATGGACTACTTCGATACCTTCGCCAAGGACACTTACGATGCCGCCGCCTTAGCGAAATACGAGGAACGGAAGAAACTTTATGGTGGCTGGATTTCCTTCCACTTCGGCGAATCACCCCGCATTCGCCTGCACGCCATCGAAATGGAAGGGCCGCTCAACGAAACTTGGCCTCCCGCGAGCCATCGCATCCTCTTCGGCAATAAGCCCTATGAGTCCGCCGCCGCCGAAGAAATCCTCCGCAACTTCGCCTCCCTTGCATGGCGCCGCCCCGTTCAAATCGATGAAGTGAAGCCGGCGGTGAAACTCGTCCGACAATCCGAAGCACGCGGCCTGAGCGCCGAGTCGTCCATCCGTGAAGGATTCAAATCCCTGCTCTGCTCTCCCGGGTTCATCTACCGTGAAGAAAAGTCAGCGGTATTGAACGACTACGAAACCGCCACTCGCTTATCCTATTTCCTCTGGGCGTCCCAGCCCGACGAAGCCCTCCGCAAGCTTGCCGACGCGGGCAAACTGCGGACCGCCGCGCAACTCCGGACCGAAGCCGAGCGACTACTCCTCGACCCACGCTCCGACGCTTTCGTCGACCAGTTCCTCGACGGCTGGTTACACCTCTACAAGCTCGGCTCGATGGCCCCGGATCCGAGCCGTTTCGCCCTCTACTATGACCAGCGACTCGAGCCGGCCATGCGACACGAGACCCGGGTATTCTTCCGCCACCTGCTCGAGACCAACGGCTCGATCACACACTTCCTCGATTCGGGCTACACCTTCGTCAACAAAGAGCTCGCGAGTCTCTACGGCATTAAGCCCGCCGATTTCATCAAACAAAGTATCCCCATAGACAGGGCCCTCGACCGACGCTATCTCCGCCAAGACGGCGTAGGGGACTCGCCTTCGACATATTTCTCCCAGATCAACCTCAAGAACCGACTGCGCGGTGGCCTGCTGGGCCAGGCAAGTATCCTGACCCTGACGGCCAATGGCGTGGATACCTCACCCGTCATCCGGGGCTCATGGTTACTGGAGAACATCCTCGGCACGCCCCCGCCACCCCCACCCCCAGGCATACCAGCACTGGAACCCGACATCCGAGGCGCCAAGACCGTGCGCGAACAACTCCAGAAGCACCGCGAAAGCGCCGCCTGTCGCTCATGCCATGCCCACATCGATCCGCCGGGCTTCGCCCTCGAGAGCTTCGATGCGATCGGCCGCTGGCGCGGACACTACGTCAATAACAAGTCAGCCCACGCGATCGATGCCAGCGGCGAGTTCCGTTCCGCCAAGTTCAAGGACGTCAGCGAGTTCAAGGCCGCCTTGCTCGCCCATCCGGACATATTCGCCCGCTGCCTCGTCGAAAAACTCCTTGTCCACGCGCTTGGCCGCGAACTTGAAATCACCGATCGCCCTCACGTCAGGCTCATCCTCGAAGCCGCCAGCAAAGACGGCTATCGACTCCGTGACATCGTCCTGCTCTGCGCCGCAAGCGAGTTAATGAGGAAGAAGTAAGAGAGCAGTCAGCTCCAGAGAGAATTGGGCAGAAAGCGCCAAGGGTCTGGACTAAAAACCAGGAACCCCGATGCGCACTCTACTGCTCTGCCCTTGCGCCGTTCAGCTGAAAGCCGCGGACGCTGGCGATCCGTTCGCTAAGGTCCTCAAGGACAAGGGCTATCCCTACCAGTACTACTTCTGCCAGGATTCCGGCCACGGCATCGGCAACGCCCGCGCCCAGCTCCTGCCCGCCGCCCTTGAATGGCTCTGGCAGGGCTATCAGGCTCGCTGAGGCGACCAGAAGGCTAGCGGGACAGGGGGCTTACAGCAGATTGCCGACGCTTAAAGAATGAACAGTGGGGCGCTCTGTCCATTGACTCCCCCCAGTAGAGACCTATAAAAATCCACACAATCAGTTACCCTCGTGACCCCGCGCGGACGACCTGTTCATCCTTCAGACTCCTTTCAAAATGAGCCCACCCCTCTCTTGGTTTCGCCTGCTTTCGTGCCTCGGCGCCCATGTCTTATTCACCCAGGCGAGTGACCTTCAGGCCGCCCCCCTTGCGGCCGACGTCCCAGGCTTAAAGCCGTTTCTGGAAAAGCACTGCTACGACTGTCACGATGCGGACTCACACAAGGCGGGCCTGCGATTGGACAATCTACCGGCCGATTTCCGGGACGAAAAATCGGCCGCTACTTGGGCGCACGTATTCGACAAGATTAAATCGGGTGAGATGCCCCCGAAGAAAAAGACCCGGCCGGCCCACGCAGACATCACCGCGGTGACGGGCGGACTGCAGGCGCAACTCCAAGCCGCCTCCCTCGAAAAACAACGCACCAAGGGCCGCGTGCTTATCCGGCGCCTGAACGCAACGGAATATGAAACCGCCCTGCAAGACCTCCTTGGAACTAACGTGCGCATTCGTGAAATGCTCCCGGAAGACATATCGACCGCAGGCTTCGACAACGTGAGCGCCGGGCTCGATCTTTCGGCGGCCCATTTCCTGCGCTACCAAGAGGCCGCCGCCAAGGCCGTCGCCTCCGTCGTACCCCCCTGCCCCCCGATCCCGTTCGCCGCCACGCGCACAGGGGAGGATATGACTAAATTAGGTTCCAATTTCAGACAAACCCTCGGGAAGAGCGCTAAACTGGATGGCACCGCCCTCATCTTTTACAGCCAATTACCGCGCTATGGATTATGCGCCACACCCAACGTCCGCGCCGCTGGGCGATACCGCATTCAGATGAAAGCCTCCGCCGTGGGCGCCGAAGGAAAACCCATTTCCGCCGGCTTCATGACCGTGACCAACGGCAGGGAACCTCCGGTCCTGCGAGAAATTCGCGACATCCCTCCTGGCGAACCCAAAGTGATTGAGTACGAGATCGACCTCGAACGGAATCAGGGTTTCGTGGTCAATCTGCTCACGTATTGGGACATCCGAGGGACCAAGAAAACTCTCGATGAACACACTGGGAGCGGCCTTCGCATCGAATGGCTCAAAATCGAAGGCCCCATCAATCCCTTCCCCGGCCCGGCCTACGCCAATCTCTTCGGAAATCTTCCGCTGAAGGCGCAATCCATCGCGAAGGCTGAAAACGAAGGCGCTAAACCCGTTTTCAACGGAAAAAATTGGACGGTGGATAACTGGTATGCCGATCCACTTGTCCCCGTATCAGCGGCGCCCAAGGAAGACGCCGCCCGACTTATTCGCGCTTTTCTGCCCCGGGCTTTCCGCCGAACAGTCAGTGAAGAAACAGTGCAACATTTCGTGAAAAAGGTGCACGCCCGGCTCGACCTGAAGTACACGTTTTACGATGCGATGACTTATGGTTACAAACTGATCCTATCATCCCCGGATTTCCTTTTATTGACGGATTCGCCGACCTCCGTCGCCAACGTCCAAGGAAACCTGACCTCGACCAAACTCGACGATTATGCGCTGGCCTCGCGACTGTCCTTCTTCCTCTGGTCGAGTGCGCCCGACGAGGAGCTCCTGAACACAGCCCGCAAGGGGGAATTAAGCCGCCCCGCCGTCCTGTGGGCCCAGGTGGAGCGGATGCTCAACTCCCCGAAGGCACATCGCTTCACGGACAACTTCACCGGGCAGTGGCTCGATCTTAGGAAAATCGATGCCACCATTCCCGACCCCCAGCTCTACAGTGAATTCGATTACCTACTCCTTGCGGCGATGCCCAAGGAGACACAGCTCTTCTTCGAAGAAATCCTCAGCAAAGACCTAAGCCTGCTCAACTTCGTCGACTCCGACTGGTCGATGCTCAACGAACGCCTGGCCACCCACTACGGCATCCCAGGCGTGAGCGGGAATGCGTTCAGGAAAGTGATCCTTCCAAAGGATAGCCATCGGGGCGGCGTGATGACGCAGGCCAGCGTCCTAAAGGTGACGGCGGAC
>CALQQQ010000101.1 GCA_943332745.1 Opitutus sp. GAS368
TCAGCTGACGGCGGACGGACTCATTCTCGTCGACGAACAGGACGAGGATATGGAAATGGGGCTTCGGGAAACGGACGCCGGTGGAACCGCGGAACTCCGTACGCAGGTCGTTAAGCTTGGTGAACAGGTGCTTGAGACACTCCACCTGCACCATCGAGCGAGGGAAGCCATCGACGATGGCGCCGCTGACATATTCGTCGGCGAGCAACTTGCGGAACAGAATCTCTACCACTTCGCGGTCGCCGACGAGCATCCCGGCGTCGATGCGCTTCTTGGCTTCGGGGCTCGAAAGCAGGTCACTGACCACGATCGGGTCGGCGGCGTAGTCGCGATACTGGAGGATGAACGCCGTGTTCGTGCCCTTGCCGGCACCCGGAGCACCGTTGAGCCAGAAAATCTCGCGCGGGAAAGCTAACTTCTCACGACCGATTTCCCGTTCCAGACTGGACCAGACCGAATCAAAGATGATCTGGGCGTCCTTGACCTCGAGGTCACTGATACCGTTGCCGGCGGGTCTGGGCTGAGCGTCGCTCATGAAGTTAAGGGATTAGGACTAAAACACCCCGTCGAACCTGCGAGGCAAAAAGGCGTCAAGCCTGCTCCAATTTCTGGCAATTACTTCCGGACGCCCTTGTTTTGGACATCATCCGAGCCCGGCTTCACCACCGGCAAACCAGGGTCGCTCGAGCGATTACGCCGGAACTGGTAGCGATTGATGTCCTGCATCGAGAGTTGATCGACCGTCTTGGGGTCGGGATTGAGACGTCCCTGCCAGTTGGACTTCACGCCGGCGTATTTCGGGTTGGCCTCGACGCCCATGCGCTCCTCCCAGTCCTTCACTTCCGCCTTCGTGCCGTTGACCGCAGACTTGATGCGGTCGACGGACTTAACCTCGACCATATCTTTCGAACGAACAGAGGCGCCGAGCGTGTCCTTTAATTCAATTTCCGACTTCTTGCGGCCAATCGTATCGTAACGTCCGTGCCAGGTATCAAGCGTGACGAGATTATTGCGCGAGTATACCTGCTCCTTGCCGATAGGCGCCATGCCAGTCTCGAAGCGCTCGCCCATAAGCCCGCTGGACTTTGAAACCTTCTTCAAGGCCGAGTTGAAGTCGACGGCCTCGTTAACGTTCTTACCGACACCTCGCCCTTCAACCGAGAACGGAACCGTGCGGCCATCGGCGGACTTGATTACCTGCTTCGGCGCGGGCACTGGAACCGCAGGTGAGGCCTGGGTCGTCGATTCGGGCCGAGCGGTACCGATGAAACCAAGCGGACGACCGGATGAAGGGGCCCCAACCTTGGACGGCGTACCTTCCAGCGGACGACCATCCGCGTCATAGCGATAGACCTGCGTTCCCTCGATACCCCCTTCAGCCGTAATCACCACGCCAGCCTTCATCGCACCAGGGGGACGTTCGGCCGCCGCAAGCGACAACGCCGAAAGGACAAGGATAACAGGAATGGAGACGCGGGGTCGCAAGGCCCTCATCTTGGGGACCTCGGCGACCAACCTCAACCCCTTCTTAGCGGGGAATGGGGTGCGGTTTGGTCTTCCAGATGAGCTTGGCGTAGTCGCCGATCGAGCGATCGGACGAGAACTTGGCGCAGCGGGCGACGTTCCGGATGGCCATAGCGGCCCAGCGGCGACGGTCCAAGAAGGCCTTCTCGGCCTTGGACTGGGCGTCCACGTAGCTACGGAAGTCGGCCAGCACGAGATAGGGGTCGCCGCCCTCCAGGAGCGAATCGACCACCGGCGAGAGCACTCCGGCCTCTTCGGGCGTGAAGGTGTCGGAGCGCAGCCAATCGAGCAGCGCCGAGAGTTCCGGGTCGGCGGCGAGGATCGCGTGTGGATCATAACCGTCAGCCCAGAGCTGCTCGACCGCTTCGACCTGTAGGCCAAAGATGAAGATATTCTCAGCCCCGACTTCTTCGGCGATCTCGACGTTGGCGCCGTCGAGCGTGCCGATGGTGACCGCGCCATTGAGGGCGAGCTTCATGTTGCCAGTGCCCGAGGCTTCCTTGCCTGCGGTCGAAATCTGCTCGGAGAGGTCGGCAGCTGGGATGATACGCTCGGCGAGCGAGACGCGGTAGTCCGGCAAGAAGACCACCTTGAGTAGTCCGCGGACGCGCTCATCGGAGTTAATGACGGCGGCAACGCGGTTGATTGCGTGAATGATGTGCTTCGCGAGGGCATAACCCGGGGCAGCCTTGGCGCCGAAGATGCAGACGCGCGGCGTAAACTGACCATTAGGCTCGTTAAGGATGCGGCGGTACAGGTGCAGGATATGCAGCAGGTTCAAGTGCTGGCGCTTGTACTCGTGGAGGCGCTTGATTTGGACGTCGAAGAGCGCGTCGGGCGAGACTTCCACGCCGACGAGTTCCTTGATACGGGCGGCCAGGCGGACCTTGTTCGCGCGCTTGATCGCGAGGAAACGGTCCTGGAACGCCGGGCGATCAGCCAAGGCGTCGAGCTTTCGAAGGCGGCCAAGGTCGGCCTCCCAACCCTTGCCGGCAACTTCGTCGCACAGGGCACCGAGCTCGGGATTACAGCCACGAACCCAGCGGCGCGGCGTGACGCCGTTGGTAACGTTGACGAACTTCCCCTTCCAGAGCTCATTGAAGCCCGGGAACAGATTCGCGCGGATGAGGCGGGTGTGCAGTTCAGCGACGCCGTTGACGTGGTGCGAACCGACCACGGCGAGATGGGCCATGCGGATACGCTTCGGGAAGCCTTCCTGGATGATGGAAAGATCCGTCTTACGGTTATCATCGCCCGGCCAGCGCTTCTCGACGTCCACGAGGTGGCGACGATTGATCTCGTAGATGATCTCGAGGTGACGCGGCAGGACCTTCTCAAAGAGCGGCACAGACCAGGTCTCGAGGGCTTCCGGCAGCAAAGTATGATTGGTATAACTGAAGACCTGAGAGCACAGGCCCCAGGCTTCATCCCAGGTCAGGCGCTCGACATCGACCAGCAGGCGCATCAGTTCGGCGACGGCGATGGAAGGATGCGTGTCATTGAGCTGCACAGCGGCCTTGGCCGGCAGGTTATTGAAGTTGGCGTTGGTACGGCGATGGCGGCGCAGGATGTCCTGCAGGGAGCAGGAAACGAAGAAGATCTGCTGGACGAGGCGGAGCTCCTTACCGCTCTCGGTACTATCGTTCGGGTAGAGGACCTTCGAAACAATCTCGCTCGAGTCGCGCTCGTGCACGGCCTCGACGTAACCACCGCGGTCGAAAGCGCGAAAGTCGAATTCGGAAGCGGCCTTGGATTCCCAGAGGCGGAGGAAGTTGACACTGCTACCCGCGAAGCCGGCAATCGGAATATCCCAAGGCATACCGAGGAGATTACGGGTCTCGACGAGTTCGGCGCAGTGGTTGCCTCGATCGTCGGTGCTGTGCTTCACGCGTCCGTAGAGCGGTACGCTGACGCGATAGTTCGGGCGACGGATCAGCCAGGGGTTGTTGTTAGCGAGCCAGTTGTCGGCGACTTCGACCTGGCGCCCCTGCGCGAAGGTCTGACGGAAGAGACCGAACTCATAATGGATACCGTAGCCGACGGCCGGGATATCCATCGTGGCGAGGGAATCGAGGAAGCAGGCAGCAAGGCGACCCAAGCCGCCATTACCGAGGCCCATGTCAGCTTCTTCGTCGGCGACGGTTTCAAGGTCTTGACCGAGATCGGCCAAGGCCGCCGTGGCGACGTCGCGGAGCTGCAGGTTGACGAGGTTATTGGTCAGCACACGGCCCATCAAGTATTCAAGGGAGAGATAGTAGACGCGGCGGACGTTCTTGCTGGCGTGCTGGGCCTGCGTGTCGATGTAGCGCTCCAGCATCTGATCGCGGGCCGCCATGCAGGTGGCCATCCACCAGTCGTTACGGGTAGCGGTGACGCGGTCGCGGGCGAAAGTGCTCTTCAGGTGACGAAGGATAGCGTCACGGAAAGCGGCGACCGGCGAGTTGGCGGCGGGCTTCGCCGCCGGCTTCTTGGCCGGCTTAGGGGCGGGCTTGCGCGTCTTGACCACCTTGGCGGACTTCTTCGCGGGCTTCTTCTGTTTAGGCATGATCGTCGGTTAGGACAATCGACCATAAGCCACAAGCGAGCCAAAACCGCGTCAGCCCTGTGCCAGCTCCCGCAACTTGCTCAAATCCAGCTTACCCGTGCCTAAAATCGGGATGACGGGTACTTTCTTGAACACCTTGGGAATCCACAGGTTTGCAAGCCCTTCGGCCGCGAGCGCCGTCCGAATCGCCTCGGCATCGACCTCATCAATATGCAACACGACGAGCTGCTCGCCCTTGGCCGGATCCGCGATACTCGCGACGGCGACCTTGATCTCTGCGGAGTCGATCAGCTTCATCACTTTGCGCAAAGCATCCTCGACGGTGCCGTGCGGGACCATCTCGCCGCCGATCTTGGAAAAGCGGGAGAGACGTCCGGCCAGATGCAAGAAACCGTCATCATCCATGCGACCGAGGTCACCCGTACGATACCAGCCATCCGGCGTCATCGCCTTGGCGGACTGCTCGGCATCGAGATAGCCCATGAAGATATTGGCGCCCTTGACTTCCAAGAGACCCACCTGCCCGTTAGGTAGGACCTCGCCGGTCTCTGGGTCGAGAAAGCGGACAGCGACGCCGATGACGGGGCGGCCGACGGAGCCGCGGACGTTGCCCAGCCAGATACCATCGGGACCTTCAGGATCAATCCGGTCGGGTACATTGACGGCAAGCACGGGGCTAGTCTCGGTGATGCCATAGCCTTCCAGGACCGGCGTCTCCAGTTGAGTGGCGAAAGCGTCCACAAGATCAGCTGGACACTTCTCAGCGCCGACGACGGCCCATTCAAGCGATGCAAAATCGGCGGCGTTTCCGCGACGGAGATAGGGACGCAGGAAAGTCGGTGTGCCGACGACGACCGTCACCTTCTCTTCCTTGATTGCCTTCACGGCAGCGGAGGAATCCAGCGGTGACGGCAAGGTCACGAGACGCGGCGAGCGAGAGAGCGAATACCAAAGCCCGATTGTGAAACCGAAACTGTGGAAGACCGGCAGGCTGCTGAGCAGCACCGCGTCGTCCGGCAGGATGTCAGCGTCGTCGATCTGCCGCAGGTTGGCCAGGATGTTACGGTGAGAGAGACGCACGCCCTTAGGCTGGCCGGAACTACCGCTGGTGAAGAGCAAGGCGGCTTCGTTGTCGCCGCCATGCTTCGGAAGCCCCATGCACAACAGCGCCCAGGAGGTCGGCAGGAAGCGAATCA